>NZ_JBQKUL010000001.1:0-269897 GCF_054968565.1 Pseudoalteromonas sp. G5_S1_54_S4
AGGTTTAAGCCCATTTAAAGCGTTCCAGGCAGACATTGGTGTTGAATGGTATTTTGATGACGATGCTATGTTAAGCGTCACATACTTCACTAAAGAAGTAAGCTCATTTATTTCTACCCAACAACAAACAAACCAACAAATTGGTATCGACATCCCAGTTTATACGACTAACCCAGATGCCGGCGAGCCACCGTGTGGTGCTCAGCAATATGACTGTTGGACAGTAAGCTCATCAACAAATGGTACGGGTGGTTCAATCGAAGGTATTGAGTTCCAAATTCAAGATTCATTCGATAACGGCTTTGGTTATTCATTTAACTACTCTTATTCAGATGCGCAAGCACCAGCAGAGAATTACCCAGACCGTGTTGGGGTATTCTCTGATTCATCGAAAAACAGCTATAACGTAGTTGGTTTTTATGAAAATGATGATTTCTCTGCTCGTTTAGCATATAACTGGCGTTCAGAGTTTATTATTCGTGAAGCACCAGGTTGGTACGGTAACCGCGAGCATCAAGACTACGGACAGCTAGATTTCAGTGCAACATACTCTGTAACTGATTACTTAGATGTTACTTTCGAAGGTATTAACCTAACAGAGGAAGACAGCGTTCAGTTGGGTAACAATGATGCATCTACCTCATTACCAAACCCTGATTTACTGAATGACTTCCCAGTGTGGAGTTTTGAAGGTGAAGCACGTTACAAGCTTGGTGTAACAATGCGTTTTTAATACGCTAAATGAGTAAAAATAACCTAGGCCCAGCATTGCTGGGCTTTTTTACGAGGTTAAACTTTATTGGTGATTTATGGATATAAAAAAAGTTGCAATTGTAGGTGGTGGAACAGCCGGTTGGTTAGCTGCAAACCACATTGGCAAAGAGATGCTCAATCGTAAAGGTATATCTGTTACTTTAATAGAGTCCCCAGATATACCGCCAATTGGTGTCGGTGAAGGCACAGTCCCCGATATTAGGAATACCCTAAAAAGCTTTGGTATTCGTGAAGATGAATTTATTAGGCAATGTGATGCAACGTTCAAGCAGTCAATAAAGTTTATTAACTGGATGGATAAGAAAAAACATGGCGAAGGCAACTTTTTTCATCATTTATTTGATGTGCCAAGCTCTTATGATGCCAAGCATTTAACTTCTTATTGGTTAAATAACAAAGAGAAAAGTCAAAGTTATGCGCAGGGCTTATCTTCTCAGCATGTTATTTGTGAGGCAGGCTTAGCACCTAAAAATATCACTAATGCTCAATATGAAGGGGAGTTGGCTTACGCGTATCATTTTAATGCAGGCAAGTTTGCGCAACTACTTGCTTGTAATGCAAAAGAAAAATTTTCTGTAGAGCATATACACACCCATGTTACACAGGTAAAGCTTGGCGATGACGGCGCTATTGCTGCACTTATTACAGATAACAATGAAGAGCTTGAGTTTGACTTTTATATTGACTGCTCAGGCTTTGAATCTTTACTTATGAGTAAAGCGTTAAAGATCCCTTTTGTTGATGTATCTGAGAGTTTATTAATTAACAGCGCATTAGTGGTGCAAGTACCAACCAAAGCCGATGATGCTATTCCTCCTTATACACTTGCCACCGCTCATCAAGCTGGCTGGATTTGGGATATTGCGCTCACCAATAGGCGTGGAGTCGGTTTTGTTTATTCAGATAACCATATGACGGATGAACAGGCACATGAAAAACTTGACCGTTATTTAGGTGACAGTAAGCAAGATCTTACCTACAGAAAAATACCAATGCGGGTCGGTTACCGGAAAAAGTTTTGGCATAAAAATTGTGTTGCCCTTGGTTTAGCGCAAGGCTTTTTAGAACCATTAGAGGCAACGTCAATATTATTAACTGACTTTTCAGCTAAATTTTTAACGTTGCGCTTTCCATCATCAACAACGCAGCTAGAGCAATTAGAAGAGCGTTTTAATCATGCTATGGGGTATGCATGGGAGCGGGTGATTGATTTTATTAAACTTCACTACTGTATATCAGACCGCACTGATTCAGCTTTTTGGATAGCAAATAAAAACCAAGACACTATTTCCACGTCATTAAAAGAAAAACTTAATTTGTGGAAAGAGTTTACCCCAGTCAGAGATGATTTTTTTAGTCAGTTTGAAGTGTTTTATCTAGAGAACTTCTTATTTGTACTTTATGGAATGAATTACAATACTAAGGCGTCTAACAGCCCCGATAAAGAACAGGCACACTGTTTAGCGCGTTTAAAACAAAGAGCTGAGATTGATCACTATTTAATAAATAAGCTTCCTGATCACAGAGCGCTTTTAAATAAAATTAAACAGTATGAGCTTCAGTCAATCTAACCCTTATCTTACACTTGCAAAAGAGGCTATCGACAGACGGCCTTTTTTAGCATCGGCTAAGCAGCTTTGCTCAGAGTAAATATTTGCACTGTGCAATAAGTTGCCTTGGTAAATAACAAGGCGGTTAAATTTAGCATCAACTTTAAAGATCTGCTCAAATAAACTGGTGTTGCCAGATAAATAGCCTTGATGTTCATCAGGGGCTTTTTTAACATCATTAACTATATCTGCAAGTAGTGGCTTATGTTGTTGCTTAAATTCAATAATGTTTTTAGGTATATACTTATAAATACTTGTTCCACCAAGCTCCTCTGGCGATAAGTAATGTACAAATGCGTAATCTCTTTCATCACATGAATCAATATGTGGTACTTTTTGATCAGCAATTAAATTTGCAGGTTTGCATGAAACTAATGAAAGTAAACTTTTATGAAGAATAGACTCTCGATAATTTTTATTGTCTATTTTAGGCAGTATTTCATTTTGAAAAAATGCGTGCAGCAACCTCAAGTACGGTTGTGGCATATTATCGCGGATCCCCGGATAAAAGGAATTATCTGAGAACATAGGATTAAAGTAAGCTATGTTATGAGCAAAATTCATTACACTGCTTGTATCTAAAAGAAAATCATCAACAACGTAAGCGTATACCTGTGTGCCAGGGATCATCAACTTTTCAATTTTTAACTGTGGATTTATGGTTAAATTTTTCATTTTTAAGGTCTAATTTTTGATGAGAATATTTAAGTGTAAACATCATACCTCGCTGTAAAATTAATATATCACCTCTGACAACGCTGTCAAAGCTATCAGCAAGTGTATTTAATGGCTAATAGACCAGTGAACGTTGGCAAAAGTAACGTTTTTTATATATTTGTCTAAATAATCAACGATAATTTTTTGTTAATTAATATCCTACAAACTGCCACAAAATTTTCACTTCCTTTTTGTTGCCAAAACCTTTAGCCTTATGGCACTAACAGTAAAAAATCAAATTTATAAAATAACGGAGCAGTAACATGGCGGAGCAACAAGTACAGCCTTTACACAACGAAAAACATGCCAACACTAAAATTAAAAATGGCATCAATATCGAATTTATGAAAACTCAACACTTAGTGCCAGTTGTAGCACACGAGTTTGCGCGTATCGCCAATGAGTTTCCAATGTCTTTTGTTAAAAATAACGAAACAGGTACTTTTCAAGCGGTTGCTATGTTTGGCTTAGAGCCTGGCGAAAACTTATTTGTTGATGGCGACAAATGGACAGCAGCATTTGCACCTATGGCAACAACGCGTTACCCATTAGGTTTAGTAAAGCATCCTGAGCAAGATCAATTTGGTATTGTAATTGACGAAGCGAGCTCATTAGTTGGTGAAGAAGAGGGTAATGCATTATTCGAAAACGGTGAAGAAACTGATTACCTTAAGCGTCGTAAAGAAGCGTTAGTATCGTTCATTGAGTTTTCACAAGTCACTGATGCGTTTACTAAATTCCTTGCTGATAAAGAACTACTTGTAGCACAAACGCTAACGGTTGATATTAAAGGCGAGAAAAAAGACATCAACGGTATTTACCTTATCGATGAGAAAAAACTAAATGAGCTAAGCGATGCAGACTTTCTAGAGCTTCGTAAACGCGGTTATTTAGCACCTATCTATTCTTTCTTAACGTCTACTCACCAAGTAGCACGTTTAGCACGTTTAAAAGCGCAACAAGCGTAATTTTTAAACAGAATTTAAAAAGCGCCTCAGGGCGCTTTTTTTATGCCATTAAACTCAGTTCACTTGAAAAACCCCACGTAACCATTCACATTAGTTTTAATCCTAACTAACGAAAGAACGCACAATGAAAAAATCACTATTACTAGGACTGCTTTGCGGTAGTTTAATGAGTGTGAGCTCATCTGCATTGAGTGCGAGCACGCCGTTTGCCATTGCGATTCATGGCGGGGCAGGCACAATCGAAAAAAGTAAATTTACACCTGCTCAAGAGCAAGCTTACCGCGATAAATTAGCTCAAGCTGTTGAGGCTGGGTATAAGGTACTTGAACAAGGCGGAGAAAGCCTTGATGCAGTCACAGCAGCCATTGAAGTGTTAGAGCAATCGCCTTATTTTAACGCCGGACGCGGCGCGGTATACACCTATGATGGTAGCCATGAGTTAGATGCCTCTATTATGGATGGTCGTAAACGCCAAGCTGGAGCGGTTTCGGGCATTAAGCACATAGAAAGTCCAATTAAACTTGCCCGTTTAGTGATGGAAAAATCAGTGCATGTGATGTTAAGTGGTCAAGGTGCAGAAGAGTTTGCTAAAGAGCAAGGCGTTAGCTTAGTAGAGAATAATATATTTGATACAAAGCATCGCTATGAAGCTTTATTAAAAGCAAAGGAAAAACTAGAGGCGAGCAAAAGCACCAATAAAGATTATCAAGCAGCGCACAAGGCGTTACCTGCTAATTATAAAATGGGGACTGTGGGTGCGGTGGCACTGGATAAACAAGGTAATTTAGCCGCGGGTACGTCAACTGGCGGAATGACCGCAAAACGTTTTGGCCGTATTGGTGATGCACCAGTTATTGGCGCGGGTACCTTTGCAGAAAACGCCTCGTGTGCGGTATCGGCAACTGGCCATGGCGAATATTTTATTCGTTATAATGTGGCAAGCGATATTTGCGCACGAGTAAAATATCAAGGTAAAACCATTGCTCAAGCTGGGAATGAAGTAATAAATGGGGTGCTTAAACCGATTGGCGGCACAGGCGGTGTTATTATTGTTGATACAAAAGGCAATATTAGCCTGCCGTTTAACACCACAGGCATGTACCGTGCGAGTAAATCGAATACGCAAGCGACTTATGTAGGTATTTTTAGCGACGAATAAGCGTTTTTCTTTAGTGGCTGGAGGTTTATATAATAATCCGCTGATTGTTATGTCCTTTACAGGATTAACCCCAGCCATTTAATTTGCTACAATCGGGGCTCTTTGACTAATTTTTATAAGGTATGCAGGTGGTAAACCTAGGTCAGTTGTTTGGCGAGCTAAAAACGTGCTTAAAAAAAGATCAATTCAGTTTTAAAAAGCGCCTTCATGGCGTAAAAAAAATTACCGACGAGGCAAAACTTACCAGTGCGCTTGAAAAAATTACGGCTGATATCAGTCGCAGTCAATCGCTTCGCGAGCAGCGTTTAGCTGGGCTACCTAACGTTACTTATCCTGAGCAATTACCGGTCAGTCAAAAAAAAGACACCATTAAAGAAGCCATTGCTAATAATCAAGTGGTGATCATTGCTGGTGAAACCGGCTCAGGTAAAACCACACAAATTCCTAAAATGTGTTTAGAGTTAGGACGTGGGGTTGATGGGTATATAGGCCATACTCAACCTAGACGTTTAGCTGCACGTAGCGTTGCCAATCGTATAGCAGAAGAAATGCAATGCGAGCTTGGTCAGCAAGTGGGTTTTAAAATTCGTTTTAGCGATCAGGTTTCTAATAACAGTTATATAAAACTGATGACCGACGGTATTTTATTAGCTGAAATACAACAAGACCGTTTTTTGAATCAATACGACACCATTATTATTGATGAGGCGCATGAGCGCAGTTTAAACATTGATTTTATTTTAGGTTACCTTAAAAATTTACTTCCTAAACGTCTTGACTTAAAAGTTATTATTACCTCAGCGACCATTGATCCAGAACGTTTTTCTAAGCACTTTGATGATGCGCCAATTATTGAAGTATCAGGCCGGACATTCCCTGTGGATGTACGCTATAACCCCATCAGTGATATCCAAAAAGAAGACATGGAAGCCGAAGGCGACCAGTTACAGGGGATTTTTGATGCGGTCGATGAGCTTTGCGCTGAAGGCCCCGGTGATATTCTGATCTTTTTAAACGGTGAACGAGAAATACGCGATACCGCCGATGCACTAAGTAAGCGCAATTTAAAACACACCGATATATTACCTTTGTATTCAAGGCTATCGAACGCTGAGCAAAATCGTATTTTTGCGCCGCATTCGCGCCGCCACATTATTCTCTCAACCAACGTCGCTGAAACATCGCTAACGGTGCCAGGTATTCGTTATGTTATTGACCCGGGTACGGCGCGTATTAGTCGTTACAGTTACCGTACAAAGGTTCAACGTTTACCCATAGAGCCTATTTCGCAAGCTAGTGCTAATCAGCGAATGGGGCGTTGTGGACGTGTTGAAGCGGGTATTTGTATTCGCTTGTATTCAGAGGACGATTTTTTATCACGTCCTGAATTTACCGATCCTGAAATATTGCGTACTAACTTAGCGTCAGTTATTTTACAAATGCTGGCATTAGGGTTGGGTGATATGGCGCAATTTCCTTTTGTGCAAGCACCAGATAGCCGCAACATTAACGATGGTTTAACACTGCTTGAAGAGTTACAAGCGGTAAAAGAAGCTAAACGTCATCAAAAAACCAGTTTAACGCAATCTGGTCGAGAGCTGAGTCGTTTGCCAGTGGATCCGCGTTTAGCAAAAATGGTGCTGACTGCGTATAAGCTGGGTGCATTGCGTGAGGTGATTATTATTGTTGCTGCGCTCTCAATTCAAGACCCACGAGAACGACCACAAGAAAAACGCCAGGCAGCGAATGAAAAACACGGTCGCTTTGACGATCCAGACTCTGACTTTATCGCCTTTTTAAACTTATGGAATTACCTCGAAGAGCAGCAAAGTGAGCTGACCAATAGCCAGTTTAGAAAGCTATGTCAAAAAGATTTTTTAGCGTATATGCGCATTCGTGAATGGCAAGATATCGTTTATCAAATCAGCACTGTGTGCAATGAAATGAAAATGAAAGCCACCACTAATGTTGCAGACAGCGAGCTTATTCACAAAGCACTGTTAAGTGGCATGCTCAGTCATATCGGTTTTAAAGACGAAAAGCAGCTGTATAAAGGCGCACGTAATAGCCAATTTCATATTTTTCCAGGATCTGGCTTGTTTAAAAAGAGCCCCAAGTGGATGATGTCGGCTGAATTGGTAGAAACCAGTAAACTCTATGCCCGTATTAATGCCAAAATAGATGTGAACTGGGTAGAACCGTTTGCTCAACATTTGGTAAAACGAAGCTATACAGAGCCACACTGGGAGAAAAAGCCCGGTGCAGTCATTGCCTTTGAGCAACAAACACTTTACGGCCTGCTTATCGTTAATAAACGCCGGTGTGTGTATAGCAAGATTGATCCTAAAGTAAGCCGCGAATTATTTATCCGCTCGGCGCTGGTTGAACAAGAGCTTGGATTAAATGAAGCATTTTTAGCGTATAACCGCGAATTAATTGAAGATATTCAAGTGCTCGAGAACAAGTCTCGTAGACGCGATATTTTAGTTGATGAGCAAACCTTGTTTGAGTTTTACGAGAAGAAAATACCCAGCGATATTAACAATCGTGCTGCGTTTATTAACTGGTATAAAACACAAAAACAACAAGACAAACACTACCTGCACATGACGCGCGAAGAGCTCATGCAACATGGCGCCAGCAGCATTACCGAATTTGACTACCCAGATACATGGCAGCAAGATAATTTGATGCTGCCGCTTACCTATCACTTTGATCCAGGCCAAGCGGTTGATGGCGTTGCCGTACAAATACCCGTTGCACTGTTAAACCAAGTGCAAGAAAGTGGCTTTGATTGGCATATACCGGCATTTCGTCATGAGTTAATTTGTGGGTTAATTAAGTCATTACCAAAGTCATTGCGTCGTAACTTTGTCCCTGCGCCCAATTATGCCGATGCGGTGTTAGCGGCTATAGAGCCATTACAAGGCTCGTTAATCGACTCGCTAAGCAATCGATTACTGCGTATGACCGGCGTCCGTGTAGACCCTGAGGCGTGGGATTTAACTGCGCTTGCTCCGCATTTAAGGCTACAATTTGAAGTGCGCGATGAACACGACAAGCTACTGGCACGTGGACTCGATTTAGCTAAACTTAAAGCGCAGCTACAAGGCAAGGTCACCGACACCTTATCTAAAGTCGCCGACAAAGGCATAGAGAAAACCGATTTAACACAGTGGGATTTTGGAGAGTTACCAACATCCTATGTGAAAAAGCAAGGTCAGTACGAAATTAAAGCGTACCCTGCGCTGGTGGATAAAAAATCAACGGCGGCAGTGGAGTTATTCGATAACGAAATTAAAGCGCAATTAGCGCACCAGCAGGGGTTGCGTCGTTTAGTGTTATTAAACGTGCCATCACCCATTAAATACCTGCAGCAAAATTTACCAAACAAGGCTAAGCTAGGGTTGTATTTTAATCCTTTTGGTAAAATTGCCGATTTAATAGATGACTGCATTGCATCGGGTGTTGATAGCCTATTAGTTAAATATGGTGATATTCGTACAAGTGATGCATTTGAAGCGGTTAAAGAGCATATTCGCGGCGAATTAGGCGACACCGTAGTAGCAATTGCAACCCAAGTAGAACAAGTACTGAGTATTGCTCATGCGCTGCATAAAAAAATGAAAGGGCGAGTAGATTTAACCATGATCACTGCCCATGGCGATATTAAATCTCAGTTAGAATCGCTTATTTTTAAAGGTTTTGTGAGCCAGCATGGGGCGGATAAGCTCGGCGATTTAATTCGTTACTTAAAAGCGATTCAAAAACGACTAGAAAAGCTACCCGTTGACCCAAATCGTGATAGATTATGTGTGCTAGAGCTTGAAAAAGTGGCGCAAGAATATAAAAAACTGACGAATAAAACCCCTAAAGGAATGCCATTGCCTGATGATGTTGAGGCTATTTTTTGGATGCAGCAAGAATTACGCGTATCCTTATTTGCGCAAACCTTAGGTACACCTTATCCAATTTCAGCAAAACGTGTGTTAAATGCGATAAAAGAAATTGAATAATCCCTTTATTCGCTATTAAGCTAGGGTCTGTTGACCTTTGTGGATTAAAATTTGTTCAAACTAAGGGCGGTTTAATCGCGGCGCGAGGTTTGTAACCTAGTGGGCTAAGTAAAAACTACACCACATAGGCTCTGCCTTGCCTAAATACCAAACAGGCTACTGCAAATTCAACCTTGAACGGTCAACAGACCTTAAGGGACTAACTTGAGAAGGAAATGACATTGCTATGTCCTCATTACTAAAACACCAAGCGCGACAATTGTTAGTGGTTGATGATGAGTATTTCAATTTTGAAATACTCAAAGCAGGGTTAGCATCAACATTTGATTTAAGCTATGCTGATTCTGGTAAAAGTTGTTTAGCATCTGCCATTGCTAATCCGCCTGATATTATTTTGCTTGATGTATGTATGCCGGGGCTTGATGGTTATGATACCTGTCGCATACTTAAACATACGCCAGAGACAAAACACATTCCGGTGGTGATGATATCAGGACTTGAGTCAGAGCTTGAGCAACAAGCAGGCTTTGACTCAGGGTGTGATGCTTACGTTGTAAAACCTTTTTCTATCGCCGTACTACGAGAAAAAATTAATAATATTGTGTAGAGGGAATTATGTTTACTGAAGATAAGCGAAACTACAGACGTATGCAGGTTAACACACCCGCTAAGTTAACCTCGATTGAGCCCGTCGCAGGACTAAGTTACACAGGCACCTGCCTTGACTTAAGTGCAACAGGGCTCTCCTTGCAGCTCGATGATTTATTAGAGCTTAACTCAATTTTATCGGTTGATATTGCATCAACCCATCCAAGCATTGCACCGTTAAAAGCCACTGCAAAGGTGATACGTGCCAGCACAGAAGAGGATGGCACGATAACCGCAGGGCTAGAAATTATTGAGTTTAACTAAAATTAGTGTTTAGTAAACCTTACAAATAAGGCCTTTAAGATAAAAGCCTTCAGGGTAGCTGCCCGCAATAGGGTGGTCAGCTGCTTGATTTAAGCGCTCCATGATCAGCAAATCTTTACCTGCATCAAGTGCTGCATCTGCAACCACTTTTTGAAACAAATTTTGTTCCATTAAACCAGAGCATGAGAAAGTAAGCAGTGTGCCGCCTGGTTTTAATATTTGCATCGCAATCATATTAATATCTTTGTAACCCCGACATGCCCCAGTTAACTGCGCTTTATTATCAGCAAATTTAGGCGGATCCATCACAATCGTATCAAACATCACGCCGTCTTCACGGTATTGGCGCAATAACTTAAATACATCTTGTTTTACAAAGTCGACTTTATTTAAATCAAGGTTGTTATGTTCAACATTGCGCTTTGCTGTATCAAGAGCTGGTTGTGAAACATCGACATTGGTTACATGCTTACAGCCACCACGCAGGGCATAGAGAGAAAACGTCCCCGTATAACTAAAGCAATTTAATACGGTTTTATCTTTTGAAAAACGCTCCAGCGCAGCACGGCTATCACGTTGATCTAAATAAAAGCCGGTTTTATGGCCTTCAAGAATATCAACTTCAATTTTTAAACCATTTTCTTCAATGATAACTGACGCTGTGGGTTCATTACCCCAAAGCACTCCTTTAATTGGCTCCAAGCCTTCTTTAGTGCGCACATCTACATCTGAGCGCTCATAAATATTAGAGCCTGGGAAAATAGCCATTAATGCGCCAACAATTTCACCTTTGTGGCGCTCAGCACCGGCACTGAGTAACTGACAAACCAAGGTGTTATCAAATTTATCTATGGTAACACCCGGTAAATAATCTGATTCAGCGGCGCAAAGCCTAAAACCGGTCAGTCCACCTTCTTCAATCGCATGGCTGCGAGCTTCTAAAGCACGACGTAGGCGACGCTCGAAAAAATGTTGATCTATGACTTCTTTTTCATCAAAGCTCCATACGCGCGCGCGAATTTGTGAATGCGGGCTGTAAGCCGCGGTGGCTAAAAACTTACCTTCACTGTCGTGTATGGTTACCGTGTCACCTAATCCAGGTTTACCTTTAATTTTTTTGATGGCTTTAGAAAATAACCAAGGGTGTTTTCTTTTTAATGATTTATCGCGACCAGCTTGCAGGTAAACGGCAGATGACATAGGGCTTCTCTGTAGTAATAAATAAGCGCTGTATTTTAGTCAAGCCACGCGCAACATACAATGAATGTTTTGCAAGGGCCTTATAAATCGCGTTAAAGTAGCGGATATTACCTCGTTTAAATAGATTTTTGGAAATTCGGTGGACAATTCAGCCCTTAGCCCTTCATTAAAGCAACTTGATCAGCAATGCAGAGAATTTATAACAGCGCTTATTCATGCTGATGTAGCCCATGATATCACTCATATTGAACGCGTTGTCCGTGTCGCAGTTAAATTATGCACTGCTGAAAAAGCCAATATGAATGTTGTTTTACCTGCTGCTTGGTTACATGATTGTGTTGCGGTGGCAAAAAATCATCCAGACAGAGCGAAAGCATCAACACTGGCTGCCGATAAAGCGATTAGTTTTTTAGCGTCTATTGGCTATGATGAAGCGCTATTTGATGATATTCACCATGCTATTGCCGCGCATAGTTTTAGCGCCAATATTGCTATTAAAACCGTTGAAGCACAGATTGTACAAGATGCTGACAGAATGGATGCTTTAGGGGCTATTGGTGTTAGTCGTTGTATGAAAGTGGGGGGCTCAATAAGCCGACTTTTATACAATCCTAATGATCCATTTTGTTTAGAGCGTGAACCTGATGATAAACAGTACACCTTAGATCATTTTTTTATAAAGTTGCTGCATATTGCAAAAAGTATGAATACACCTTCAGCTAAAGCTGAAGCACTTAGAAGAACAGATTATATGTATGACTTTTTAGAGCAGTTAAAATCTGAAATTGGAGGGTAAGACAGTGAGGCCAAAATTGAGCGGTATTGATCATTGTCATTTAAATGTTCAAAGCCTCACCCAAGCCGTTGATTGGTATGAAAAGGTGCTTGGTTTTACTGTAGTAGAGGAATTAGCATTTTGGAATGAAGAAGGCAAAGGCCCTTTAACGCTTGAAGATGAAAACGGATCGACACGTTTAGCTTTATTTGAGGCGCCAGGGCGAAGTAAAGGAATCGCTTTTGCTGCAATCGGTGAGCAATTTATAGCGTGGTTAGCACATTTTGAGCAGCTTGAAATTAAAACGATACTGGCTGATCATGGCGTGACTTTTTCTATGTATTTTAAAGATAACAGTGGGAATAGCCATGAGATCACTTCCCATGACTACCGCATTATAAAACAGCATTTTCCAGCTGTAGCGTTAGGCTCTCACAATGCCAAAAGAGGCTAGGTCCTGTTGAACTTTGTGCAGTAATATTTGTTCAAAAAAGAGACGATTTAATCACGTTCTTGATGAGCCTTTTTTATCGCTAAAATAGCGTCTATTTTGCTAATAAAAAGATCAACCAGCTGAGGGTCAAAGTGTTTTCCTGCTTGTTGTTGCATATGCTCTAGTGTTTGCTTAATGCTCCACGGCTCTTTATAAGGACGTTTTGATGTAAGTGCATCAAATACATCAGCAATCGCTACAATCCGCCCCTCAATAGAGATTTCCTCGCCTTTCAATCCATTAGGATAACCTGTGCCATCCCATTTTTCATGATGTTCGATAGCCAATACATGGGCAAGTTGCAGTAAGGGGGAAGGTGAGTTGGCCAATATTTTAGCCCCTATAGCGGCATGCTCTTTCATGTGTGCAAATTCGTCGGGGGTTAATTTGCCAGGTTTTAACAGTATCGAATCAGGAATACCTATTTTTCCGACATCGTGCATTGGCGCAGCTTGGCGTAATAATTCTGCGTGTTGTTCGTTCATTCCCAACGCTAAAGCAAGTACTTTGCTGTATTGGCTCATTCGTGCAATATGCTCACCCGTATCAGTATCTTTATACTCTGCCGCGCGACCCAATCGCTCAACTAAATCTACATGTGCTTGTTTTAGTTGCTCGGCTTGTACTAAAGAAAGATGAGTTTTTACCCTTGCCTTTACTATCGCAGGGCTAATAGGTTTGGTTATATAGTCAACCGCACCTAGCGAAAACCCTTCCGATTCATCTTGTTCTTGCGTGAGTGCGGTGACAAAAATGACCGGAATGTGTGCGGTTTTAGGATTAGCTTTTAAAATTTTGCACACTTCAAAGCCATTCATATCTGGCATCATTACATCAAGTAAAATGAGTTTTGGCGGATCGTTTTCTATTAATTGCAGTGCCACAGCCCCCGATTTAGCAAACGATAAACGGTAGTTACTCGCTAAGACCTCGCGCATTACTTTTAAATTTGCAGGTTCATCATCGACGATTAATATTCGCGCCTGACTTATCGATTGATCCATCGTCATCCTCAGAAGAGCTAGTTATTGAGTGTTGTTAATAATGCGTTGATCTGTGTTTGTGCATTATCAAATTCAAAGTCATTAAACTGCTCATAAATATTCAAAATAGCAGCTTTGTGTTGTTCGGGTGTTATTCTTTCAATATAACTTAATAACGTATCATCCAACTCTGCTCGTTTAGCTTGGCTGAGTAAAAGCGTTAATTGGTGAATAAATTCAGCATCTGACACGGTTTCTTTTTGTAATTCATTCTCTTTAAAAGCAATGTGTAAGTGTGATAATTCATCTGCTAGCTGCTGCCACTCTTGCTGACATTTTAATATGCACTGAGTATAACTTGTTATATCACGTTGTTTTTCAGCTTGCGTAATTAAGTAAGATAAATTATTGAGCGCTAAATTACCGGCAAGACCTTTTAAATTATGCAAAATATGAGCATGATGTTTATCGTTTAGCTTAATGGCCGCCAAGGTTTGCATACTATTTTGATGCTGAGCTAAAAAGAGTACAACCTCTTTGAGATGTTTCTCTTTGCTGCCCCACATTTTTTCACCTTTATTAAAATCTATACGAAGTTTTGAATCTATTGGATCGTTAGTTACTAACTGGCTGATAGCAAGCCCAAGCACCCGCGCTATTTCTTGGTTGAGTTGGTTTATGTCAACGGGTTTCGTTGTAAAACCATTCATACCCGCTTGTTTGGCTGTTAGCTTATCTTGCTGTAGCACACTGGCCGTTAAGGCAATTATTGGCGTGTGCTTTAGTTGTTTTTGCTGCTCTAAAGAGCGAATTGATGCTGTGGCACTGATCCCATCACATTTAGGCATATGAATATCCATTAGGATAATATCAAAGCGATGCTGATTAAACATGTCAATGGCCTCAAAACCATTATTTGCTTTACTTACCTGGTGGCCTGCTTGGGAAAGCATAATAGTGAGTAGTTCGATATTTTGTTCAATATCATCCACCACTAAGATTTTTAATGGGGGTAAGCTAAATGCGTTTTTACTAATGGCTTGCACCTGACTTTTTTCGCCTGCCTCAAGCCCAACAGTAAAGGAAAAACAGCTACCTTGACCAAGGGTACTTTGTGCATATATTTTGCCGCCCATTAATTCAACCAGCTGCTTACTAATTGTTGTGCCAAGCCCTGTGCCACCAAATCGGCGTGTTGTGGTGCCATCTGCTTGCTCAAAGGGTTTAAAAATAGCTTCAAGGCGACCTTTTTCGATACCTATACCACTATCTTGTACTTCAAATAAAATGGGTTGATTGGGTTTATGAGTAACCGAAACAGTAACATGGCCTTGCTCAGTAAACTTTATCGCATTGCCGATTAAATTGGTTAGCACTTGGCGTAAACGCGTATCATCACCAAAATAAAATGGATTTACATTGTCAGCTATTTTTAAAATGAGCTGTAAGTCTTTTCGTTTTGCATCAAGCCAAAATGTCGACACAATATTATCGAGCAATTCTTGCAAGTTAAAATGTACTTTTTGAATTTCGAGTTTACCTTTCTCTAGCTTTGCTGAGTCAAGGATATCGTTGAGTAAATGCAATAAAGAACGCGCAGCGTTATTAACGGTAATAATTTGTTTTTGTTGGTCTTTATTAAGCGGACTATCCATTAAAATATCACTAAAGCCAATAATTGCATTCATGGGGGTACGTATCTCATGGCTCATATTTGCCATAAAAGACTGTTTAGCTTGCGCGGCTGCTTCAGCCTCGTATTTAGCTTGCTTTAAGCTTTGCTCATATTCATGGCGCTTGGTTATATCAACTAAAACGCCATCAACCCAGCGTGTATCATCTTTAGAGTTAGTGATAATACTTGCTTGATCAAGTACCCAAATAATATTGCCGTTGCGATGGCGAATGCGATACTCAATTGAGTATTGACTGGTCGATGCAACTGCTTGATCAATCGCTAAAGAAATAGCCGCTTCATCTTCTTTAACAATAAGCTCGGCAAAGGTAATACGCTGCTCAGTAAATTCTTCAGCGCGATAACCCGTTAGTTCATAGACGCTAGGGCTGATAAACAACATACTCCAGTGTTCATCTAACAAGCAGCGAAATACCACACCGGGCATATTGTTCATCAAGGTACGGTATTGTCGCTCTTTTTCAATTAAGCTTTGTTGTAACGCTCTTTGCTCAGTTAAATCGGTAATAAAGCCCACAAACAATGTTTCAGTTTGTAATTGCTTTACTTCACCAATCCCTAAGCGAATTGGAAATTGATGACCATTTTTATGTTTTGCCCACACATCGCGATTAACACCAATAACACGTTTTACCTCATGGTTTGTTGTATTTTTTAAAAAAGCATCGTGTTGATTAGCAATATCATCAGCCATTAATATTTTTACATTCTGGCCAATGACCTCATTATCTTGCCAGCCAAAAATTGTTTCTGCGGCTTTATTAAAGCTCAAAATAGTGCCTTTAATATTGATAGTAACGATGCCGTCAATGGCAGTTGATAAAATAGCATCAAGGCGAGACTCTTCAGCTGATTTTTTCCCCAACAGCATTCTGTAACGGATCATGCCATTGATGATCACAACCACCGCTGTTAATAAAAGCGTGGCGAACGACACACTAATAGCAATAAAGGTTAGATGTGATTGGTTTGTTTGCTCGTTAATTATCGGGCTTGTTGCAATAAATCGCGTAGCAGCCATGCCCATATAATGCATACCAGCCACGGCAAGGCCAAGAATAAGGGCGCAAATAATACGATTATGCACAGGCGTTAATTTTTTAAAGTGTGCTGGTAAATGAAAACGTGCATAGAGACTTATAAAAGACAGCAGCACTGCAACAACAATTGAAGCGCCAAACCATATTGGATCATAACGAAGTAAAGGACTTAATTGCATCGCTGCCATACCGCTGTAATGCATGGTGCCAACACCCGCGCCAAATAAAAGAGAGCTTAGAATTAAATTGATAATACGAGGGTTAGAGCTATATGTTTTCAAACAAGAAAAAGCAATGGTACATGCCAGTAACGCCGGTATAAACGACACAAAAGTGAGTGTGGGGTCGTATTCAATTGTAGTGCACAAAGAAAATGCGAGCATAGCAATAAAGTGCATGCTCCAGACCCCTCCGGCAAGGACTAAGGCTGCGGTTATATTGGCTAACTTTCGATAAGATTTAAAATGTGTATTATTTGCTAAATCGATAACGTGCAAAGAAAAATAAGCTGCAAAAATTGCGGTGAGTATAGATAGTGTCACTAAACTTGGGTCGTATACACCATTAATAATTAGGCTTGGATCTGGTTCGTTTATAAAAAAATTAGCTAACATCAATCATTCACATAATAACTCTTAAATTCAGTCTAATATAAAATACAATAATAATCACAAGGTATTGAGTTATAAATTACAAAAGCAACGTAAGTGTTTTAAGCTCTAAACCATACTATTTATTGAGTAGCACTAAATGCATTGTTATTAAAATGGCATTTAGTGGGGATTATTTATAGATCAGCCGTTATGGTACAAGGTAAAATAAAACCCAGTGGTTAATTATAAATAGGCAGCATTCATTGTTGGATTACACTTTAAAGCGAAGTAAGCAAAGAAAAACAGTGGCTATCAAAGTCGCACAACGTGAGCTTACGGTATATGCGCCCCATTTTGTAACGAAAACACAAATTAATGAATGGCTGTTAAGTAAACAGAACTGGATTGATGCTCAGTTACATAAGCAACAAATTCAAGCCGATACACGACAGTTTCCACTCAAAACCCAGAGTATTAAATTATTTAATGAAGCTGTTAATGTGCAATTTGAAAACGCAGCACGCACTCAATGGCAGCAGCACAATGAAAGCCAAACGCTGTTACTGAGTATTTCTTCACGTGTAAAGCATCAAACGCAAATGTATCAAAGTTTGCTAGAGCAGTTTTTGCATGAGAAATTAGAAAGTTATATTGAAATGCGAGTTAACGATTATTGTCAGCTGATGGGTGAAAAGCTACCGAGTAATATTCGTATTCAATTGTATAAACGTCGCTGGGGTAGTTGTAATCGCAGGCGTGAAGTAACCTTCAACTTACACTTGGCAAGTGCACCGACATGGGTCATTGACTACGTGATTGTTCATGAATTAGCACATTTAAAATATTTAAATCACAGCGCTCAATTTTGGCAACGTGTGGAATTATTTTATTCAGATTATAAACAAGCAAGTAACTGGTTAAACAATCATGGTATGAGTTTACAGTGGGTATTTGAATAAAAAGAAATAAGGTAGAGAAGAGAAGTGGTGGAGGGAGCTGGATTCGAACCAGCGAAGGCTGAGCCGTCAGATTTACAGTCTGATCCCTTTGGCCGCTCGGGAACCCCTCCACACTAATTGTTATTGCATTTGGCCCCACTTAACTTAGCCTAAGAAAAGTGGTGGAGGGAGCTGGATTCGAACCAGCGAAGGCTGAGCCGTCAGATTTACAGTCTGATCCCTTTGGCCGCTCGGGAACCCCTCCAATGCAACGCGGCAGATAATAGCAAACTTCTTATTTAAGTAAAGAAAAAAGCTAAAGAAAATTCAAATTTAGCCGATAAATACTTATTAATTAGTTAAATAGGCTAAAGTCTATGCAGATTGGTGATTTGTTAATCACGGAGAGCCAGTTAAAAACGAGGCTTAACGAAAGTGTGCACGAAAACCGCCGAGGCGAGTTTGCACTTTTATTAGCAATGCTCTCTCACGATGCACTCGATTTTAGTGAATTCCACCTACCCAAAAGTGACACTAAGCATTATCAAGCTGATGAAGATGCTCTGCGTAAACAATTTGGCGCAGGTCCAAAGCAGCCATTAGCGCCAGATACCTTTAATATGTTAATTGGTAAAAATAACACAGAGCTTTTAGCAAAAATGGGAAGCGCTGTAGGGATGAGTGATATAAAGTTAACTCAGTGCTTAAAGCCTGAGCCATTTAATATTCGTGATGATAAAAACCACATTCCACTGACTGTCATTGATAACTGTGAATTAGCGGTACGTCGACGAATTAAAAATACCAACACCGAGTTATCAAACCCTCAAATGGATGCGGTGGCATTTTATGATGATTTACAAAATGAAGCTATCCACCAGCCATTACATTTGTTTAGTGCCTAATTATATGTGTTCAATTGCTGCTTTATACATGCCATTTGATTGTAATAAACTGTGTTTATAGTAGTAAGTAACTATTGGTTTTATAGGTGCTTTATTTTAATAACTGATTTAATATAAAAAAAGCATCCAAAATTTAAATGCAATTGCTATAATGGCGCAAATGGTATGACATTAAATGCCATTATCATTAAACCAAGGTAATTAGGAACGTAATGAAGAAAACATTCACGCTGAATCATGAGAAAATCAAATACCCTCGTATGGTTGATGCTGCAAAGCATGAAGTGAAAAAATATTTGAAAAGAGAACGTAATAAAACTTTACCTGTTGATGCCGACTACTGGGCATTCGATTGTAAGTTTGGCAACACGGCTGAAGAAGCCCAAGTGGTTCACGTTGCTGAAATTAACAATCACATCAGTGAAATTGAAAAGCAAGGTTTAACTTCTTTTTACTTAGAGATTTTAGCAAGACCTGCACAGCGTCAAGATTTCGATGAAGATGATGGCGAATAAAACGCTAATTTGCGTTTAGTGTAGTTTTTGAAAATGGGCCTTGTGGCCCATTTTTTGTAGCTGTTATTTATACACTATGACATTTTTTGTATTTTTTATTACTGCCACAAGGGCACGTATCATTGCGTTTTACTTTAATATCGGCAACCGGTGTAATCTCACCATCAAGGTATCGCCATTGTCCATCTTCTTTAATAAACCTTGAATTTTCTGCTAACTGGCAATATAAATCTTGATAAAAGTAGTGAGCTTTAAATGTAACAAATCCTGTTTCATCATTATAACCAGAGTCTAATACGGTTAAGTTTATAAAACGGCAACTATTTGCAAAATCTTTAATTTCTGAAATTGAATTTTCAGCTTGTTTTTCTTTTGCATAACTTTCACGAACAAAAACCGCGTTTTTAACAGCATAAGCACTGTAGCGTGCACGCATAAGTTGCTCTGGTGTGTGTGGCTGTTTGGTTTTTAAATGAAAAGGCTCGCAGCAATCAGCATAAGGTTGCTGACTGCTACAAAAACATAATAGGGCGTTAGAAGTCATGATAAATGTACTGTGTATTAAAACGCTAGTTTATCAAGCTTATTGCGTAAGTGAAATCTCAGGGTGAGCGCTTTTTTTGCTAAAGCAATACAACTTAGTGCGCGTATGGCTCAAGTTTAATGATAACTGCGACAGTTGTTGGTTATTTATTATGTCAGTCCAGGTGATCACCGCGGCAAAATTTCCATTGTGAAGTGCAGAACTTAAAACATACTCTAAATTAACTAAATGCTTTTGACGAATAACCAGCAATTTACTGGTATCAATTGAGCATGAATCAAGTAGCGCTTTGCTCGGTACGTTATCGGGTGCTATTAACAGTGTCCATGCGTTTAGGCTGTTGTATTGGTGTAATACTTTTAATAACTCAAACGTTGCTGAAATTTCATCTTCAATTTGTACAACGTTAACACAATCTGATTGGTCATCTTGTTGATAGCTTTTAACTGTTCTTAGGGTAATTGGCTGTAACATAATCTTCTCACTCACTGGGTTTTTATACAGTACATTCATACAGTAGTTTATACAGTTGTTTGGTGCAAGTGTTTTTTGCTATTTTTTTGTACAGTTATTCATCTTAAAACGCGACAGTTATTATAAATATACAAATAATCTATATATAACAAAGGTTTAATTTTTATTGGAAATTAATCCCCACAGAATTAATTTTAAGGCTGGGAGCAAATAAATACAGATGAACAGGGGGTATACAGTAGTTTAAATTAATTAAGCGTGCTTGCTTTGGCTATAAACGCTTAATTAATTTACAGATGAAATGAGTTGCTGCGCAGTGAAATTATTTTTCGCTACTAGAGGGGATCAAATGTGAGAATTGTAACTGATGAATTTGTTCATACAGGCTGGCTGCGTAGCATTGAGCATCTTTAAGTCGTTTGGTACTAATATGTTTTCGTATATCGCTCATTGCTTCTATGGCGGGTTCATAGCCTTGACTACCGGCTAAGCTAAGCCACGCAGCACCATGAAATACACTTTGCGGCACACCTTGTCCTTTTATAAAAAACAGCCCTAAATAAAACTGCGCGCGATAATTTCCTGCCATTGCTGCCAAACGTATCCATTTTGCGGCTAAGGCGCCTTGTTCATTTTTAAGGTAATAAAGGGCTTTATTTAATATGTCTTGATCGGTGTTTTTAGAGCTCGCAGGGAGATTTGCATCGCTTGGTTGCGTTACAAAAGAAAGAATGTTGTCTAATTGTTGCTCTAAGTCTTGGCCACTTGGTGTCGTTTTGATCATGCTACTTCGTTTGTTATTTTAATCACTTAGCTAGTTTAGTATATAGCAAGGTAAAATGTCCTGTAAAAAGTTATTTTTATGCTAAAATCTCGCCACTTTTTACAACCACAAGTTTATTATGCTCGAAGCCTTATTCAAAATCCGTGCAAATGATTCTTCGGTTCGCCGTGAATGTATTGCCGGTATGACTACATTTATTACGATGGTTTATATCGTATTCGTAAACCCAGCTATGCTTGCAGAAGCCGGTATGGACCAAGGTGCTGCTTTTGTTGCCACCTGTATTGCTGCTGCAATAGGGTGTTTTATTATGGGTTTGTGGGCCAATTATCCACTGGCATTGGCACCGGGTATGGGATTAAATGCATTTTTTACCTATGGTGTTGTATTAGGTATGGGTTATAGCTGGCAAGCTGCGTTGGGTGCGGTATTTATGTCAGGGTGTATATTTTTAATTCTAAGCTTATTTAAGGTGCGAGAGTGGATTATTAATGCAATCCCTTTGGTGCTCAAGCAAGCAATAGCAACGGGTATTGGCGCATTTTTAGCTCTCATCGCACTTAAAAGTGCCGGTATTATTGTATCAAGTCCTGCAACACTGGTGCAGTTGGGTGATATTACCTCGCCAGGTCCTTTATTGGCTATTTTCAGCTTTTTTGTTATTGCTGCACTGCTTTATCGCGATTTTAAAAGTGGCGTACTGATTAGTATTTTACTAGTCACCGCGATTGCTGTGTCTATGGGGTTAGTGGAGTATCATGGTGTTATTGCTATGCCACCTTCTATCATGCCGACCTTTATGCAACTGGACTTTAGTGCCGCGTTTGAACTGTCGATGTTGAGTGTTATTTTTGCGTTTTTATTCGTTGATTTGTTTGATACCTCAGGCACGTTAGTTGCGGTAACTCAGAAGGCTGGTTTAGCAGATAAAAACGGTAATATGCCGCGTTTAGGTCGTGCATTAAGCGCCGACAGCACAGCAACTATTGCAGGTGCAATGCTCGGTACTTCAACAACCACGTCATACATTGAGTCTGTTGCAGGTGTATCTGTTGGTGGTCGAACGGGTTTGACCGCTGTGGTTGTGGGTTGCTGCTTTTTACTGATGATGTTTTTTGCGCCTTTAGCTCAAATGGTGCCTGCATACGCAACCGCGGGAGCTATTTTATATGTATCTGTATTGATGCTACAAAACTTAAAGTTTGTAAATTGGGACGACATGACTGATGCAATTCCGGTGAGTGTTGTATTGTTAATGACACCGCTGACTTTCTCAATTGCACACGGTATTGCACTTGGTTTTATTTCTTATACGGCAGTAAAAGTGCTGTGTGGCAAAAAAGATCAGGTAAGCATTAGTGTTTGGATTTTAACTGCCTTGTTTATTGTTAAGTTCGCATTTTTATCTTAATGCAGGCAGCTTGTTAGAATATGTATATGTCTTAGTATGTAAACACAAAGTGGGGCAAAATCCTATTCAAAAAAAAGCCCATGCAACTGCATGGGCTTTTTTATTTAGAAAGGAGTTACCATTTCTTTTTAGGTGCAAATAATACGTCTAAATCATCTTGCTCTTGTTCGTTCTTTTTCTTCAATGATGTAGCATTTGATGCCTTGAGTTCATTACTTATCGTTTCAAGGTAGCCTTCAACTTCAGCTCGTTTTGCCGTAATGTAATCGTCATTAAATGAAACACTGTTAAGTGTGGCAGCTGCTTTTTCAAAGTACTGCCTAGCAGAGCCTATCATTCCAGCTGTTTGCGCTGATAACCCTCGTTTTATTTGGCTTTCAATGTTGATTCTTAGTTGTAGCTTTTCAAGGCGTTTGTCTTCTGCAATAAATACCTGGCTGTCTACTTTGCCTTTATTATGCTCAGAACGAATAATAGTGCGTAACTTTTTAATACCTTGTATCAGCGATATCAGTTGTTTGTCGTTGCCTGGTAATACAAAGCCATCTGAACCGTCTTGAATTGGGTTTTGTAGTCGCTCTTTTGCTTCTTTTAAGCGGTTTTTTAGTCCACTACCTCCGCTTGAAATAGACACCATTTGACTGAGCGCATCATGAATTCGTCGTTGTAATATTCGCTGAGTTGCCTCTGAAAGTGGAATGTTGGCGCTATTCATTAATGCTTCTTCGGTTTCTTCAATGATTGCTTTTTGTTTTGTTAACTCTTTGCGTCGTTCAGCTTCTTGTTTTTCTTTGTGTTGCTGAACAGCACTAACCCATAGTGCAATGACTATAAGTGCAACAATTAATACAATTATAATGGAAACTATCATGTTATAATTCTCAAATTCTTAACCTTATTATCTAATCTTACATTAAATATATAAAAGGTGGGAAACTTTGCTCAGATTAACTGAAAAAAGCGTCACCATAAAGCGTTTAAATCTTAATATGTTATGTTTCGATTGCTGATAATCATTGCTATCTCAAGTTTATTTATTGTGTTAACCTGAAATTTCAACAAATTAATTGTTATATTATGTAACATTAATCAGCCTTTTATATAGCTACCTATAGTTAGGGTGCGCTTTTATCTGTCAATGTGAATTATAACGAAACTACATAGCCATGAAATTACAACAACTTAGATATATCGTAGAAGTTCAAAATCATAAATTAAATGTTTCAGCTACGGCTGAGAGTTTATTTACCTCCCAGCCTGGTATTTCTAAGCAAGTACGTATGTTAGAAGATGAGCTCGGTGTACAAATTTTTGGCCGCAGTGGTAAGCATTTAACTCATGTTACAGGCGCTGGCGAGGAAATCATTAACATATCACGCGAAATACTCTCAAAAGTTGAGGGTATTAAAGCGGTGGCGAATGAACATACTTTACCGGATCAAGGCAAACTTAATATTGCTACCACGCATACACAAGCACGGTATGCGTTACCGAGTGTAATTAAAGGCTTTACTCAAAAATATCCTGCGGTATCACTGCATATGCATCAAGGTACACCACAGCAAATATCGGATGCAGCCGCTCGCGGTGATGCTGACTTTGCCATTGCCACAGAAGCGCTTCATTTATATTCAGATTTAGTAATGCTGCCTTGCTATCATTGGAATCGTAGTATTGTGGTTGCTAAAGATCATCCCCTTGCGAAAAAAGTGGATAATTTAACAGTGGCTGATATAGCCCAATACCCACTCATTACTTACGTATTTGGCTTTACAGGTCGTTCGGAGCTCGACAAAGCATTTAATGCTTACGGATTAGAGCCACATATTGTATTTACTGCCACCGATGCCGATGTCATTAAAACGTATGTGCGTTTAGGGCTAGGTGTGGGTGTGGTTGCATCTATGGCAATTGATCAGGTAAACGACAGCGACTTAGTGTGCATTGATGCTAGCCATTTATTTGAGGCGAGTACGACTAAAATTGGTTTTAGAAAGGGCAGCTTTTTACGCACCTACATGTATGACTTTATCGAACGTTTTGCACCGCATTTAACTAAAGAGCGAGTAGAGCGTGCGAGTTTACTGCGAAATCAAGAAGATGTTGATAAGTTATTTGCTGATATTGAACTTCCTGTAAAGTAACGGCCATAAACAGCAATGAAAAGCCGCTTAGTTTTGCAACTAAGCGGCTTTTTTTGTGCTATGTAATTAACCTGAACTGTGGATAATAAATCCATCTTAAGCAGCTATTTTCAGCGCTAACTGCGTTGAATTTACTTGCAATAGGCTAGCTATTGACGCGTAATTTCGCCTTGTTTTCACTAAAAATCTCTAGCTAGAGAAAATAAACATAAATATCATTTTGATTCAATATGTTAGTAAATCTCTTAACCAGAGTTCAGGTTAATTAGCACTCGATAATATTAACGGCTAGTCCACCGCGAGCGGTTTCTTTGTATTTTGTTTTCATATCGTTACCCGTATCGAGCATGGTTTTTATTACTTTATCCAGCGATACTTTTTGCTCACCACTACCGCGTATAGCAAGGCGCGACGCATTAATTGCTTTAATAGCGCCCATTGCATTACGTTCAATACAGGGGACTTGCACTAAGCCGCCAACAGGGTCACAGGTTAACCCTAAGTTATGTTCCATACCAATTTCAGCGGCATTTTCTACGTGTACAACGTTACCACCAACAATTTCAGTAAGTGCGCCTGCGGCCATTGAACAAGCAACACCGACTTCGCCTTGGCAACCCACTTCAGCACCAGAAATAGAGGCATTCTTTTTATATAAAATGCCTATTGCAGCGGCAGTTAATAAGTAGCGGGTAGCAATATCACGGTCTACTTCTTTAATAAAAGTATGATAATACATTAATACTGCAGGTAAAATTCCGGCTGCGCCATTTGTGGGGGCAGTTACTACACGTCCTCCGGCTGCATTTTCTTCGTTTACAGCTAATGCGAATAAATCAACCCAGTCCATGGCGCGCAGCGGATCGTTACTGACTTCTACATTAAGCTTTAAATATAAGCTTGGCGCACGGCGTTTTACTTTTAATCCGCCAGGTAAAATACCTTCGGTGCGCATACCTCGCTCAATACAGGCTTTCATTACTTGCCAAATATTAAATAGCTCATCTTTAATGGCTTCTTCACTGCGTAACGTTTTTTCGTTTTTCATCATTAACGTTGATACGCTGTAACCCGACTCTTTACACATTTCGAGTAATTCTTTAGCCGAGCCAAACGGGAACGGGGCTGGGTTTTCTTCACGGATATCTAAAGCGGCTTGTTTTTCTTTTTCAAACTCTTCATCCGTAACAATAAACCCGCCACCAATAGAGTAGTAAACTTTGCTATATACTTTTTCGCCATTGTTATAGGCAATAATTTCCATTGCGTTGGAATGTTTAGGGAGTGTCTTTCTGCGATGAAAAACAATAGCGCCCTGCTTAGGGAATTTAGCTTTATGAGTTTGGTTTAGGTAAATAACCTGTTCTTTTTCAATTTTAGCGAGTATGTCATCCACTAAATCGGCATCAATGGTTTCAGGATCATAACCGGCTAAGCCAAGTATTACTGCTTTTCCCGAACCGTGGCCAACACCTGTTTGGCCCAGTGAGCCGTAAAGCTCTACTTTTACATCGGTCACATTTGCTAATAGTTGTTGCTCGTTTAGGTCATTAACAAATAAGCGTGATGCACGCATTGGGCCAACGGTATGTGACGATGAAGGGCCAATACCAATGCTAAACATATCAAATGCACTGATCATAATGTGTGTCTCTACTTAGTTTTCTCAGCATTAAGCTGTTCTTTGAACGGTCGACTATAATAACGTGGAAACGCAGGTGTGTAACCCTTATTAGTAAAGATTTAAACTGGTATGGCGAGTTGTTTTGTAAAGTTTTTAATAATGCTGGCTGTGGCTCCCCACAAAAGCCCATGTGGGGTGATAAAGCCATTTAAGGTAATGATTTTTCCACCTCGTTCAAATGGCAAAGGTTGCCAGTTAGCCGCGTTATTCAGCGCTTTTATAGAGAGTAAAAAGCTAGCTTGCACTTCGTTGTGGTCGTTTTCCCACACTGTTTCTTTTTTAATTAAGCCTACAAAGGGGCGTATAGTAAATCCGGTCAGGGTTGAATATTCAGGTAACTGACCTAACACATGGACATTTTGCGGGGCAATATTAAGCTCTTCATGTAATTCACGCAGTGCGGTGGTGCGTAGGTTAACATCATCAATTTCAAACTTGCCGCCCGGTAAACAAATCTCCCCAGGGTGGTGATGAAGGTAGGTTGGTCGCTTACACAATAAAATGTGTGCTTCGTTATCTATATCAATCAATGGCAGCATTACTGCGCTTGCGCGCTTTTTTTTATTATCTTTGAGCTGATCCACGGCTAAACTGCGGTTTAATTGAAAACGAGCCGAAATGGTTTCACTATTCAAAGCGACCTTCATTTAATATAGGAAGTATTTTATTTACTTTATCGTAAGTTTCTTGATATTCCAATTCGACTTTTGAATCAGCAACAATACCACCCCCAGCCCAACAATATATTTGTTGTTGATGTGTGACTAAAGTTCGAATAGTAATACTGGTATCCATATTGCCGCAGCCACTAATGTAACCAATAGAGCCACAATAAATGCTACGTCTATGTGGCTCTAGTTCTTCTATTATTTCCATGGCACGGACTTTTGGTGCGCCTGTAATTGAACCACCGGGAAACGCAGCTTCCAGTTGATCAACCGCTGTTTTACCCTCATCAAGGGTTGAGGTGACCGTACTCACTAAATGGTGTACCGCCGGAAAACTTTCAATAGCAAATAATGAGGGCACAATAACCGAGCCCGGTTTAGCGACTTTTCCTAAATCATTTCGCAGCAGGTCCACTATCATGACATTTTCGGCGCGGTCTTTACTCGAATTTGCCAGCAAGGTCGCTTGTTTTGCATCCTCAAGGGCATCTGCTTTGCGAGGTAAAGTCCCTTTAATGGGTTTTGTTTCTACTTTATTGTCGTGTACTGCAATAAAACGCTCGGGTGAGATTGACAAAACAGCGCCCTGGGGATGATTAATAAAACTAGAAAAAGGCGCTTTATTAGCCTGAGTTAATTTAACATAGGCGCTCCAAGGCGAGCCTTGGTAATGCGCACTAAAACGCTGCGCTAAGTTAATTTGATAGCAATCACCACTTTTTAGGTATTCTTCAATCGCGGCAAACTTTTCGCTATAGCTAGTCTGACTCATATTTGACTGCCACGGTGATGTAAGCGAAAAGCTTTCGTGTTTAGTTGGTTGCGCTAAATGATGTTGATACAGCCAAAGGCGGTCTACATTGGGCTGCGAAACATAAAACCACGTGCGCAGTTGTTTATCGTAAATCAGTGCATCGAGGTAAAGTCCAACCGCCATTTGCGGTAAATTTATGTCGTGTAAAGCGCTGCTTGGAAGTTGCTCTATAGTACGGCCTAAGTCATAGCCAAAATAACCCAGCCAGCCACCATTAAAAGGTAAGTTGTTGGCAGCTTTAGTGCTGTCTAACTTTGCCAGTTCATTATTCATTATTTCAAAGCAGCTTTTTATGTTTGGCTGGTTATTAAAAACGCTTTGATTATTTTCGACTTCAAGGGTGCTCTGGGGGTCAATCGCAATCATGTCAAAACGACTGTTTATGTGATCGCTATCACCCGAATCTAGCAAAATAGCGTAGGGTAAATGAGCAAAATGCGAAAATACCTCAAAACAATTTTGTGATATGGCTAATTCAACACAATTTTTTTTATTGTTTAGCATTTACTACCCCTTTAATAACTGGCTCGAAACGGGCTGGGAGGGTATCATAAGTCAAATTTTTTTGGCAGCGTTTAGTGAGCGCTGTGGTTGAAAACAGTTCGAACCACCGTCACGGGTTTGATAAAGCTTACGTGCAGCGTGCGTAACAACAACTTAAGGAACCACTATGAGTACAATTCGTCAGCAAGACTTTATTGATAGCATCGAAGATGCCTTGCAATACATCTCGTTTTACCATCCTCTTGATTTTGTTCAAGCGCTAGAAAAAGCGTATAACAAAGAGCAAAGCAAAGCCGCTAAAGATGCGATTGCGCAGATTTTAATTAACTCGCGTATGTCGGCAGAAGGTAAGCGCCCGCTGTGTCAGGATACCGGGATCATCACTTGTTTCGTAAAAGTAGGGATGGATGTTAATTGGGATAAAACCGACTTAACCGTACAACAAATGGTTGATGAGGGAACGCGTCGTGCGTACTTAAATCCAGATAACCCTTTACGTGCATCGATTGTTGCAGATCCTGCGGGAACACGTAAAAACACTAAAGATAATACGCCATCAGTGGTTCACATTGACTTAGTTGCAGGCGATAAAGTCGAAGTGATGGTCGCTGCTAAGGGCGGCGGCTCAGAAAACAAAAGTAAAATGGTGATGTTAAACCCATCTGACGATGTGGCTGAGTGGGTAGAAAAAACGTTACCAACAATGGGGGCGGGTTGGTGTCCACCAGGCATGCTAGGCATAGGTATTGGTGGCACGGCAGAAAAAGCAGCGGTAATGGCCAAAGAGTCATTAATGGATCCGGTTGATATTCATGAACTCATTGAGCGCGGCGCAGAAACAACAGAAGAAAAGCTGCGTTTAGAAATCTTTGAACGTGCGAATAAATTAGGTATTGGTGCGCAAGGCCTTGGCGGTTTAACCACGGTTGTTGATATTAAAATTAAAACGGCGCCAACTCACGCGGCTTCAAAGCCAGTGGTTATGATCCCAAATTGTGCTGCTACGCGCCACGTTCACTTTACTCTTGATGGTTCAGGCCCTGCGAATTTAGAAGCACCTAAATTAGAAGATTGGCCAGAAGTGACTTTCGAAGTGGGTGAGGGCACACGCCGTGTTAATTTAGATACTCTTACTAAAGAAGACACTAAAGAATGGAAAATGGGTGAAACCGTTTTACTCTCAGGTACTATTTTAACGGGTCGAGATGCTGCTCATAAGCGTCTGCAAGATATGATCAACTCAGGGGAAGGTTTACCTGAAGGTGTTGATTTTGATAACAAGTTTATTTATTACGTTGGCCCTGTGGATGCAGTAGGCGATGAAGCAGTAGGCCCAGCGGGTCCTACAACGGCAACACGTATGGATAAATTTACCGATATGATGTTAGAAAAAACCGGCATCGTGGGTATGATTGGTAAAGCTGAACGAGGCCCTGCAACGGTTGAGTCTATTAAAAAGCACCAGTCAGTGTATTTGATGGCGGTAGGCGGTGCGGCTTACTTAGTATCTAAAGCTATTAAAAAAGCACGTGTTGTTGCCTTTGAAGATTTAGGTATGGAAGCTATCTACGAATTTGAAGTAGAAGATATGCCAGTAACAGTTGCCGTAGACAGTGAAGGAGCAAATGCTCACACCCAAGGCCCTGCTATTTGGAAAGCAAAAATTGAAGAGCTAGACAGCAAAATGAAGTAAATTTTTACTTAAAAAGCAATCATATAAGCGAGCACTGTGTGCTCGCTTTTTTATTTACTTTTACATTTGCAAAGACTTATACACCTCAGACCAGTTTATGCTGCGTAGGCAATTAGTGTATAAGCCATTGTATTTTAAGCTGTAGTATACTTTTTTAGGGTGTATGGTTAAGTTTACAAATAACTGCAAGGTGACGTTCACGTAAGCGTAAGCTTTAATTGCGATGGTGTTTTTAGCTTTTATACTTAATCAAATGGTTATTTTTGGAATTTTTATGCTTACTTTTAACGATAAGTCATTTTATTTTTCACTTTGATGCGCTTTATTTGGTTTATCTACTCATAGTGTGGCGAACCATTAACTGAAGTGATAAAGTCTCGACAATTTGTAGCGTGCTTGCCCAAAAGGGCCCATTATTTTCGGAGTATTTAAAGTGGTTGTATTTAATCAAGTTGAATTTGATAACCATGAACAAGTGGTTTTTTGTTCAGACAAAGCGTCTGGTTTGAAGGCCATTATTGCGGTACATAACACAAACTTAGGCCCTGCGGTAGGCGGTTGTAGAATGTGGGATTATGCTAACGATAAAGACGCAGTATATGATGTGCTGCGTTTATCAAAAGGGATGACCTATAAAAATGCCGTAGCACGCTTGCCATTTGGTGGTGGTAAATCGGTTATTATTGGTAATGCCAAAGAAATCAAATCAGAGCAGTTATTTCGCGCATTTGGTCGCCAGTTAGAGCGACTAAATGGTAGCTACTACTCAGCAGAAGATGTAAACATTACCTGTGATGATGTGGCGTTAATGAACAAAGAAACAAATTACGTGTTAGGCCTTGAAGGAAAAAGTGGTAACCCTTCGCCGTTTACAGCCTATGGTACGTTTTTAGGTATGAAAGCAGCGCTTAACCATCAACGCGGTATTCAAGACTTTTCTGGTATTAAAGTTGCGGTGCAAGGTTTAGGTGCAGTAGCTTATGGATTATGTAAACATTTGTCTGAAGCTGGTGCTGAGTTATTTGTTACCGATATTAATCATGTTGCAGTAGAACGTGTAGTAAATGATTTTGGCGCAACCGCAGTTGGTATTGATGAAATATACGACCTAGATGTGGATGTTTATGCACCCTGTGCATTAGGTGCCACTATTAATGACACAACAATCCCACGCTTAAAAGCAACGATAGTAGCAGGTTGTGCAAACAATCAACTTGCTGAATCACGCCATGGTGAAATTTTACGTGAAAAAGGTATTTTATATGCGCCTGATTATGTAATAAATGCAGGTGGTATTATTAACGTTTATTACGAAACTGCACCAGAGGGTTACAGTAAAGAGGCTTCTAATAAACACGTAGAAAGAATTTACGATACACTTAGTGAAATTTTTACCCGTAGTGAAAAAGAGCAAAAATCAACGCATTTAATTGCCGATGAACTGGCACAAGAAATTATTGAAAACGGACTTTAAGTTTCCACTCGGTTTAAAATAGGAGCGAAATACGCTCCTTTTTTACACCTCATGTAAGACTTTGGTATAACTACACCCAAAGCGTCATTTTAGTTAATGCGAATATAGATAAAGCACGGTAAAATTTAGTTTTACACTTTATCTATATTTTATGTCCTCTACTGATTTTTCTATTACCCCTCTTGATTTTGAGCAATGGCCTCGAAAGCAACACTTTGAGTTATTTCAGCAGTTCACTCAGCCTTATTTTAATGTGTGCGTACAACTGAATGCGAAAAAGTTATATACCGCCTGTAAACAAGCTAATATTGCTTTTTTTCATGGTTATATTTATTGCTTATTAAAAGTCTGTCATCAGTATGAGCCGATGATGCTGCGCATTATTAACCAAAAACCTTGTTACTTAAGTGCTACGCGGGCAAGTGTAGTCGAGCTTGCCGATGATGAGTCGTTTCGCTTTAGTTATTTTAAATTACACGGGTCGTTAAATAAATTTTCCCGTGAGGCGAAAGCTATTAGCGATACCACAAAATTAAACCCGCTGTTTTCTGATGCTTTTGCGGCAACAGAAGGGCAAGCTGATTTAATTCACGTTTCTGTTTTACCTTGGTTAAACTTTAGTAGCTTTTCGCATGCGTTTACCCAGGGTCAAAGCTGTGGCATTCCTAAATTTGTGTTCGGCCAATACAACCCTAATACCGGAGAAATGCCACTCTCCATTGATGTTCATCATGCGTTACTAGATGGACTACATGTGGCTAAGTTCGTTCAACAATTACAACATACATTTGATAGTTTAAGTGATAATACTTAATGAAAAAGTTGTAAATCTTATGTTATTATTTGTTGGTGATGTTTTTTAATTAAATTTTCACCTTGAATTTACTCAAATATAAAAACTAATAATTATAAAGGCAGTGTCTGATGAATCGCTTGGTGATTTTATGCTTCTTGTTGGTGATTTTTACTGTTGATGCTCAGCAACAGACTCGCCTGCCGTTGCGCGATTATTTTTTTGAAACGTGGAATACCCGTTCGGGCCTTCCTCACAATAGCATTAATAGCCTTGCACAAACACAAGATGGCTATTTATGGGTAGGTACTTGGGAAGGGCTTGCCCGCTTTAACGGTCAAGAATTCAAACTATTTACCCGCTCAGAAATTACCGATTTGCCTGACTCAGGCGTACGTGCGCTTACCCCCACATCCGATGGCGGCTTACTCATAGCCGGAGCGCGCGGCGGTATTAGTTTATATCAGCACCGACAATGGGACACTCAACCACCTGCCCAAGCTATGGTTAATCATATATTTAAAAGTAAAAATGATAACTTGTGGCTAGCGCTTGAGAATGATGGTGTGTTTTATCGTTCAGCTAGTAGCACTCAAGACATCCCAATAATACAAAATGTCAGTGCGTATCGAATCATTGAAGACCCTAAGGGGGTTATATGGGCGGCGACCAGTGATGGCCTGTATAAAATAGTCAACTACAAACCCACTTTGATGACGCCACAACAAGGGTTACCAGATGCACCTGTATATACTCTATTGATTACCCGTGAAGGACGCCTTGTTATTGGTAGTGAAAGAGGTGCGCGAGTATTAAATGGCAATGTGTTCGAGTCACCCCATCCACAGCTTAGTGCTGAGTCGATTTCTAGTTTATTAGAAGATAACCATGGTGATTTATGGTTTGGCACCATTAATAAAGGTGTTTTTAGGCTTAGCGTCGATGGTTTAGAGCAATTAGATGCTAAAAATGGTTTACCCGCCAACCGTATTCTTTCTTTGTTACAAGACAGAGAAAATAGTATTTGGGTAGGCACCAATGCTGGTGTATTTAGGTTAAGAGAAGCGCCGTTTTCATCGTGGGGCAAAAAGCGAGGTTTGTCTAGCGATTATGTCCGCACGGTCCTGTCACATTCTGATGGCAGTTTATGGATAGGGGGAAGCACTGGCTTAGATCGGCTGCAAAACAATAAAATTACCCATATTAAAGGCACTAAGCAAGGCTCTCCTTATTCAGTATTGAGCTTACTTGAACAAAGCCAAGGTGATGTTTGGGTAGGTACATACACTTCAGGTGTGTTGAAGGTGGTTAATAACGAACTCATACCTTATTTAAACCGTGATAATGGCTTAGGTAGTAATGAAGTAAGATCTTTACTTTTTGATTCAAAAAATCGTTTATGGATTGGTTCGGCTATGGGGCTGACACGCGTTAATACCGACGGCAGTTTAGTGCAATTTACTAATGAGAGAGAGTTGCCGAGTGGTTTTATTCTGGCTTTGAGTGAGGATAAAGCCGCTAACATTTGGATAGGAACTGGTAATGGCGTGGTGGTTTACAATACCAATACGGAGGAATTTCAACCAATCCAGTTCCCTAAAGCGTTTTCGGCTCAATATGCGTTTGGCTTTTATATTGACGATAAATACACGTGGATGGCGACCGATAGAGGTTTATTGCGTTATCAGCATGCAAATGGGCATATGACTATTTTAGGACGAGAGCTAGGATTACCGGTCGATAAGCTTTTTCAAATTGTGCCGTTTAAAGACTCACTCTGGCTATCAAGTAACCGTGGCATTATTGAAGTTAATTATAAACAGGTTAATGAGCTACTAGATTCACCTACAAACAATAGTCAGTCGTTAGCTTTTCAATTATACGATGAGGGTGATGGCATGCTCAGTGCACAAGCAAATGGCGGTTCAACCCCCTCTGCAACCGCTCATTCAGATGGCACAATTTGGTTTGCTACCGCAAAAGGGGTGAGTACAGTAAAACCGGAACGCTTAAAAGAAGCCACTAAAATAGCGTTACCAACGATTGTTGAAAGCTTTTCTGTTGATGGTAAACCAACGTCGTTACCTATAGACGGTGAAACTATTATTTTACCACCAGGGGTGACGCGCTTGTCATTTCAATACGCGGGACTGAGCTTTATTATGCCGCAGCGATTAAACTTTCAAACAAAATTGGAAGGCTTTAATAACGAATGGATCAACCGTCAACACATAGCGACTGCTGAATACACTAACTTACCTGCGGGCAAGTATTCTTTTGCTGTACGTGCAGCCTATCCAAATACTGATTGGCAACAAAATCACAAAGTCGTTAACTTTGAAATTCAATCGCACTTTTGGCAAAAAACAAGCTTTAAGTTATTAGTATTTTTTATTTTTGTTGTTGTTATATACAGCGCATATCGTTATCGCTTGTACCACTACAAACAAGTAGAAAAAGAATTAACGAGTCGAGTGGTGAAGCAAACGCAAGCACTGCAAGAGCAAGCCAGTGCCTTTGCGTATCAAGCCACCCATGATCAGCTTACCGATTTACCGAATCGCCGCGCATTTGATGGCTGGCTGGCGGATAACTTTTCAGACTTTAAAGCATGTAATAAATCATTTGCTATCGCTATTATGGATATTGATCACTTTAAACGGATTAACGATGGTTGGTCACACCTCATAGGTGATCAGGTTATATGTGAAGTAGCTAACATTCTTAAAGCGCACTGCGAAGGTGAGCAAGAGGTAGCTCGCTGGGGCGGCGAAGAGTTTACTTTTGTGTTTCCTGATATGAGTGCAGTGCAGGCACAAGAAATGTGCGAGAAGTTACGCAAATGTATTGAAAATAAAAACTTTTCAAATATCGCAGAAGGCCTCAGCGTAACCGTGAGTTTTGGTGTTTCCGACTCTGGTGATGTTGATGATTATGACCGATTATTATCACGGGCTGACCAAGCTTTGTATAAGGCAAAAAACAATGGCCGAAATCGAACTGAAGTGATGTGATTGAAAAACAGCCTCACTGCACCCATTACTATTTTAATAATACGGGCGCAGTATTTTGGCGTTAAAGCTAAATGGTTTGATTTAGGACGACCCAATGATAAATGGGCTATTAATTTTTGTTTTAATTGTATTTATTATAATGTTTTGGCGCTGGCCTGATATTCAAAATGCCGTGTGGCACCGTAAATACAGTGATTTATTGTTAAGTGAGCAACAACACACGTTGTTACTGCGTGCTATGCCCATATACAACAAAATGACCGATGCAGAGCGAGCCAAGTTAGCATCCCATATTGTGTGGTTTTTAAATGAAAAGCGTTTTGTTGGCTGCGATGGGTTGCAACTAACGGAGGCAATGAAACTCATTATTGCCGCCGATGCCTGCTTGCTTGTGCTTAACAAGCCTTGGCCTTTGTATAAAAACGTAAAAGAAATTTTACTCTACCCCAGTGCGTATTACGCGCCCCAATCAAGCCGCGATAACGCAGGCCTTGTCAGTTTTCATAATACAGTAAGGCAAGGTGAATCGTGGCCGGGGGGAACATTGGTGCTTAGCTGGCATGATGTGCTTGAGGGCAACCGCTTACCCAGTGATGGGCATAACTTAGTGTTTCATGAATTTGCACATCAACTTGATCAAGAAACCGGTAAAACCACCGGCACGCCACTACTTGCATCACAGGCAAAATACCAACAATGGGGGCGAGTATTTAGTCGAGCGTTTTCGCAGTTAAAAACCCATGTTGCTTATAGTATGCCGCATGTAATACATAGCTATGGAGCCACCAATGAGGCTGAGTTTTTTGCGGTGATCACCGAAACATTCTTAGAGAAACCCGCCGATTTACGCCGTGAAGACCCTGAAATTTACCATTTGCTAGTGGATTTTTATCAATTTGATCCTATTGTTTGGCACTGATTTTATGCACTTCATCCTATTACGCTGGTAACTTGCTGGCGTTTTTGTTGCAATGATGTAATAGATCAACACACAGCAACAATAATAAGTGAGATAAGCATGAAAAAAATGCTGCAAACAGCACTCGCGTTATCGGTTTCATTGGCATTAGGCCACGCACACGCAGAGCAAACGGATGAAAAAAAATGGCAAGTTGATTCACCTAAAGGGCAATTTGTTGATGCATCTATTAGTGTAGAGCAAGGCACATGGATGAATGTCGATATAAGTCCTGACGGAGAAACCTTAGTATTTGATTTACTGGGCGATATTTACACCATGCCAATGAGTGGTGGTAAAGCGACTAAAATAACCTCAGACATTGCATGGCAAATGCAGCCGCGCTTTAGCCCAGATGGCAAGCACATTGCTTTTACATCAGATCAAGGCGGTGGTGACAATATTTGGATAATGGATGTTAACGGCGAAAACCAAACCGCCGTCACTGACGAAACATTTAGATTACTCAATAGCCCTGCGTGGAGCCCTGATGGCGATTATTTAGTTGCACGTAAGCATTTTACCGCCAGTCGCTCGCTAGGTGCGGGTGAAGTTTGGCTTTATCACAAAGCCGGCGGTAAAGGGGTGCAACTGACTAAACGTGAAAACGATCAAAAAGATTTAGGTGAACCCATGTTTTCACCGGATGGTCGGTATGTTTATTTTTCGCATGATGCAACCCCGGGTAAAACTTTTCATTATTCAAAAGACTCTGTTGCCGGTATTTATAAAATTAAGCGTTATGACCGTGAAACAGGCGACATAGAAACCATTATAAGTGGCATGGGCGGGGCAATAAGACCGACGCCGTCGCCAGATGGTAAAAAACTAGCGTACATAAAGCGTGATGACTTTCAAACCAGCCTGTACTTATATGATTTAACCAGTGGTGAGCATACTAAGCTATACGACAAACTAGAGCGCGATATGCAAGAAACGTGGGCGATTCATGGCGTATATCCGACTATTGCGTGGACCCCAGATAACGAAGAGCTGGTATTTTGGGCTGGTGGCACCCTTCATAAACTCAATGTCGATGATAAATCAGTTAGCGATATTGCATTTAAAGTAGACACCACGAAAAAAATTCAAAAAGCAGTGCGTTTTACTCAAAATATCGACACTGATGAGTTTGATGTAAAAATGCTGCGTAATGTGCAAATTAGCCCTGATGGTGAAACCGCACTTTTTGAAGCGCTTGGTTATATTTACAAGCGCGATTTAGAATCAGGAAAAATAAAGCGCTTAACTAAGCAAACCGATCATTATGAGTTATTCCCGCAGTATTCTCGTGATGGCAAAAACATTGTCTACACAACGTGGGATGATAACGAACAAGGCACCGTGCGTGTCGTCTCTGCACGTAGTGGTCGTGGCGACACTATTACACAAGAGCCGGGAAAATACGTAGAGCCAACATTTAGTCCAGATGGCAAAACCGTGGTGTATCGTAAAGCCAGCGGCGGCAGCATTTTAAACCCTAAGTGGTCACTGCATCCTGGGGTATACAGTGTTAGTGCTAAAGGCGGAAAAAGTGAGCTCATTTCTAAAAGTGGCTATCAACCTCAGTTTGGCAGTGCCAACGATCGTGTTTATATTATGAGCCCATGGCCTAAACCAACGTTGAGTGTGGTAGCGCTTGAAAGTAAAAAAGTACGTAAACTGTATGAGTCAGAGCACGCCACTGAATTTAGAGTCTCTCCAGATGGTGAGTATTTAGCTTTTGCTGAGCGCTTTAAAGTATTTGTTACTCCATTTGTAGAGCGCGGCAAAACGATAAATATTGGGCCCAAAGACAGTCAATTTCCAATTGAGCAGCTATCTGTACGCGCCGGTGAAAACATTAGCTGGAGTGCAAACAGCAATAAACTGTATTGGACACTGGGGCCTGAGCTTTACCATGCCAGTTTAGAGGGGATGTTTGCGATTAATAAAGCGGATGATAAAGACGTTAAAGTAAAAAGCGGGACTAACATCGGCTTTAGTAAAAAAATGGCTGAACCGCAGGGCATGATTGCATTAACTGGCGCTAAAATTATTACCATGGAGGGTGAAAAGGTCATTGAAAATGGCGTTATTGTTACCGATGGCAAACATATCAAAGCCATTGGCACTGCTGCTGATGTGAGCATTCCTAAGGGAGCAAAGGTCATTGATGTAACAGGTAAAACAATTATGCCAGGCATTGTAGATGCCCATGCTCATGGCTCACAAGCCAGTGATGAAATTATCCCGCAGCAAAATTGGAAAAACTTAGCAGGTCTTGCGCTGGGTGTTACTACTATTCACGACCCATCAAACGATACCACTGAAATATTTACCGCGAGTGAAATGCAAAAAGCGGGGATGATCGTTGGTCCGCGTATTTTCTCTACCGGTACTATTTTATACGGTGCGAATATGCCTGGGTATACCTCGCATATTGACTCATTAGATGATGCTAAATTTCATTTAGAGCGTCTTAAAAAAGTGGGTGCGTTTAGTGTTAAATCCTATAACCAACCGCGCAGAGAGCAGCGTCAGCAAGTTATAGAAGCAGGGCGAATGCTTGAAATGATGGTAGTCCCTGAAGGGGGGTCATTATTACAACATAACTTGAGCATGGTAGTCGATGGTCATACAGGTATTGAACATTCAATTCCTGTTGAACATATTTATGACGATATTAAGCAGCTATGGTCACAAAGTGATGTAGGTTACACACCTACATTGGTGGTTGCCTATGGCGGTATTTGGGGTGAAAACTACTGGTATGATAAAACGGACGTATGGAATCATCCACGTTTAAGTAAATTTGTGCCTAAAAACCAATTATTACCGCGCTCAATGCGCCGAGTTAAAGCACCCGATCATCACTATAATCACTTTAACAATGCTCGCGTAGCGGCTGAGTTACAAGATTTAGGTGTACTTGTTAATTTGGGTGCGCATGGCCAACGTGAGGGGTTAGGTGCGCATTGGGAAATGTGGATGTTTGCCCAAGGCGGCATGACGTCACTGGAAGCAATTAGAGCATCTACACTCGATCCGGCAAAATATTTAGGCCTAGATAAAAATGTGGGTTCATTAGAGGTCGGTAAACTGGCAGATTTAATGGTTATTGATGGCGACCCACTGAAAAACATTCGTGATTCAGACAAAATTGATTACACCATGATCAACGGCCGTTTGTTCGACGCAGCTACCATGAACGAAGTAGGCAAAAAACAGCGTGAACCATTATTTTTTGAATAATGCAGCCATTTTTTAGTCAATAAGCGGCTATTTAGCCGCTTTTTTAATACTGTATTTACCTATTTAACCAACCGCTACTATCGCTTTTAAAATATTATCACTAGGTGGAGTCACTGTTACATCATGCATCACCCTTGCTCTACATATATAACCTTCCTTTAGAATAAGTAAGTGTTGCGTGGCTTCAATTGCTTTTTCTCTATTGTGAGCAAATTCAGGCGTTTCTAAAAGAGCTGATAGTATGATCTCAAAGTTCGCTTGCTTGTGCTGTTTGCAAAGTTTGGCAATAGGCTCGTTCTCTACAGGGTACTCAGCTGCAGTATTAATAAAAAAACAGCCATTAAAACACCCTAACTCTGAAACCTCATTATTAATCCACTTTTTCAGTCCAGCAAAAATTGCTTGCGCGACTAATATAGCACTAGGTTGTATACATATTTTTTTAAGCCAAGCGTTAAAGCAGATGTCACGTGCGACTAAACAAGCACAAATAAGCGCGTCTTTGCTTTCAAAGTGCTTATATAAGGTTTTTTCTGCAATGCCCGATACAGCTAAAATTTCATTAATACCAACAGCGTGTATACCCTTTTTATAAAAAAGACTCAGTGCCGTACTGATTATTTGTTGTTGTTTATCCATGATATTCCAAATTTGAGCAGGTAATATGCATAGTGAGCAAATAAAGTCGGTATTAATCGCAGGTGTTTTTTCTACTTTTGTTTTGGGGTTTTTGGCGTGGCTAAATTATATGGGTGATTACGGTATTTGGTTAATGGCGCCATTCGGCGCAACAGCTGTACTTGTTTTTAGTGTACCGCAGAGCCCGTTAGCTATGCCAAAAAAGTAATAGGGGGACATATGCTGACCGCAATGATTGGGGTTGTTTTTAGCTGATAGTGCGATTATGGTTGGGCTGGCTTTGGGTATTGCTATAACATTAATGATAATCACAAAAACTATTCACCCTGTTGCCGGCGCAACCCTATCTTAATTATTGAGTCTGGCCAAAGTTGGGATTTTTTAATAATGCCAGTACTGGCAGGAACTGTATTTATAGTTTTGTCTGGCTTTGTTGCGAGGTAGTTTATTCAATACTTGATGGATAATAAATATAAAAAAACCGCTTAACGCGGTTTCTTTTATACAAACACTCAGCTGATCAAACAACACCGCGAGGTAGGCGGCAATCGTGATCTTTGCGAGCAAGCTCAACTATCCAAAGCTCTTCTGCTGTGTAGCCTTCTTCGTTTTGTGTGATCACGGTGAAAGGCGCTTTTTTCTGTGCTTTTACAGGAGCAGCTTTTTTAGTTTTTTTAGCAGGTGCTTTTACTGCAGCTTTTTTTGTAGACTTACCAGAGCTTAATTCTTTAGTCAGCTCTGCTACATCAGCTAGGCGCATGTTCTTGCCGCCATCAATGCTATACCAGCCAGGTTTAGTTGTTATTTCAGGTTTTTTACCGTTGGCAGCTTCATATGCAGCTTCAAAGGCAGATAACACTTCTGTTTTGTCTAGTTTGCTCATCAGAGACCCAATACGTTGTTTACACAGATAAAGAAGAGGTATTTATACCTATTTTAGAACTGTTTTTCAATTTTTTGCGATTTTCCTTTCATTTTTAGCGCATAACCGCCAAAATTTGTACAAAATTCAGTGCAAAGTAAGGTAAGTAGTATGCAACGTAGAGAATTTAATCAATTATTAAACACCCTGTTAAAGCCAGAAACCATTAACGATTTTTGTCCAAACGGGCTTCAGGTAGAAGGTAAAGATGAGATACGCACCATAGTAACGGGTGTAACGGCAAGCCAAGCACTTATTGATGCCGCGATTGAAAATAATGCCGATGCCATTTTGGTACACCATGGCTATTTTTGGAAAGGCGAGTCACAACCTATCACTGGCATGAAAAAACGTCGTGTGGCTGCGCTTTTAGCTAACGACATCAATTTATTTGCCTATCATTTGCCGTTAGATATTCACCCTGAAATGGGTAATAACGCACAGCTGGCGCAATTGCTCGATATTGAAATTGAAGCAGGCCTTGAGCCAACTAACAACAGTGTAGCGATGAGAGGGCGTTTAAAAACGCCGCTAACGGGCAGTGAATTTGCTAAAAAAATAAGCCAAGTGCTTAAGCGCGAGCCACTAACGAGTTTAGTACGTACTGATAAAATTGAAACCATCGCTTTGTGTACTGGTGGCGGGCAAGGGTATATCGACTTAGCAGCCGAGCATGGTATTGATGCTTACATAACCGGTGAGGCATCAGAGCAAACCATACACAGCTCACGCGAGCAAAATATCGACTTTTTTGCCGCAGGTCATCACGCCACCGAGCGCTACGGTATAAAAGCATTAGGCGAATATCTTGCTAAGCAACATGGCTTTGACGTGACATTTATTGACATAGACAATCCTGTGTAAACACCTAGCTTAAAAGTAATTTTATTTTGAGCCCCTAAACCACCTACTTCAGTAGGTGGTTATCATCAAATAGGCTTTGCCTGTAAAAAGTACTCATGTTAATTCCTTAGTTGATTTTTAGCGAAGTCACAAAAGGAAAAAACATGAGTAGATACGAGAAAGCATCGCATGTGTATTGGCGATGTCAATATCATATAGTTTGGACACCTAAGTATAGATTTAGGCTCCTTAAAAATAAAATAGGTAGGGATGTCTACAGGTGCATTCAGGTTTATTGCGAACAGCTTGGGTGCAAAGTTGTTGAGCTGAATGTACAAATAGCTCACGTACACTTAGTAGTAAAAGTGCCGCCAAAACTGTCAATTTCAAAGTTAATGGGCGCATTGAAAGGTAAAATAGCGTTAAAAATGTTTAGTACATATCCGTACTTAAGAAAGAACAAGCTATGGGGTAATCATTTTTGGCAGCGAGGATACTTTGTTGATACGGTAGGCATAAACGAAGAAATAATACGAAGATATGTCAGGCATCAGCAGAAGGAGGAGAGACAAGAGCAAGCTCAGTTAACTCTGGAGTAAACAGCGCCCCCTTTTAGGGGGCTAATTCAAAGCCACCTTCTTTAGAAGGTGGATCTTTTACAAATAACCTACTTGTAACGTATTTAGGGTAGGTTATTTAAAATATAGCGTTCTAAATAGCTAATTTAGCAAACTATGGTAAGTCAGTATGTTGATTTTTTATATACCCGCATACCCTTTTATCCTTTTTGTGAGTTAATTATTTTTGGCTTTATACATCCAAAAAATTGAATAAACGTAATAGGTATCAACTTACGCTCAAAGCCACGATTACATCCATTCTTATATTGCAAAAAACACAGATCTTTCGCTGTACTTACCTCGTTTAAATTACAATGTTACTTTGCTTGCTACTAAGGTAGTTACTTTAAAGGAATGAAATGGAAGGGGTATTAGCTTTAATTGAGCAGTACGGGTTGTTGGTTTATCTGTTATTTTTTGGTTATTGTGCGTTAAAAAGTGGTTGGCTACCTTTGTTCGCAGGCTATGCTGCACATACTGGCGCACTAGATGTTGGTTTTGTTGCTTTGGCTGCTTTTATGGGTGGCTACTTGGGCGATGAATTACGCTTTGCTATAGCAAGAGCGTATGGCGCGGCATCGCTTGAAAAACCAGGCCGCCTTGGTCGATTATTTAAAACAGCCAGTGAGCTTGCTGAACGCCATGGCACAGCCTACATTTTTTTATATCGTTATCCTAAAGGATTACGCACGATTGGTGCCCTTCCCGTAGGGCTTAAAGCAATTAGTTGGCGCCGTTTTAGTGTGTTAAATGGATGCTCTGCACTGCTATGGGTTATTGTTTTAGTCGGTGGAGGCTACATTTTCGGTGCTACTTTTGATGCTTTAAGTGTTGAGAATTTAACAGCACTAAGTCTGCTACTTCTTTGCGTATTTTTAGTGACACTGTACCGGCTTTGGAATAAAACAGCTGAGGTTAAAACCCTCTAAGAATAACAAAACACCCAACGCTACTATAAACGAATATTCAGTTTGATTTTTTCATAACCCCCTGTGTAAAACGCAGATAATTGCGGTTTTTTAGGGGGAATTTACCCAGCGTAATAAGCGTTAACTTAATTAAAGTGCTTCAGGGTTAATTGTACGGCGTACATTTATCCACGCATTGCCAATAACTTCATGAGTATACTGGGTGACTACTAGTAGTGCTTTTGCATTGGGTATGAGTTGTTTATACCAAGGGAAAGCGGCAAAGTTGTGGTAGTCGGTTGCGGCAGGGATAACGTTAATGCCTTGCGCATTAAATAAATTTTTTGCTCTGGGCATATGGCTTACTGAGGTGACTAAAGCGACCTTGTAATCAACGAGTTTTGAGGCTAAAAGTTTTGCCTCTTGGGCGGTATCCATTGCGTTTGGATTTTGCACAATACGATTTTTATTAATACCTAAGCTAATTGCGGTTTTATACATTAACGCGCTGTTGGTGACTTTCTCATACCCCCCACCTGAAACAATCAGCTGCGCATGAGGATAAATGTTAGCAAGTCTCATTCCTTCCACCAAACGGGTTAACGCACAATTACCTAACTGACTGTTAGCACTCAATGCAGGGTTGGGGTTTATGTCACAGCCAAGCACCACAATTTTATCTAAATTGGGGTGTTTAAGATAATTAAATGCTAATGAGGTTGGTTGGCTATTTTTAATCAGTAAGTTGACCACCAAAGGGGTGCTGGCAATAAGCAGGGTTGCTAGGCTCATTAAAGATATAGCGATTGCGACTTTTCGTTGTTTGAGCGCAAAAATGAGTAATATTAGGCTTACTAAGCCCAACAAAGGTAACGGCATGAGCAAGCCGCCCAGTATTTTTTTTAGTTCAAACATAGTGAGCAACATGATTAAGTATATTTATTAGCATGTTACTCATAAGTTTAAGATTTATCGACCGTTATTTAATTTACAGGTGTTTAAAAAGTGACGATAAACTGGATTGTCTTTCATATCTTTTTTCATCGCTAAGTACATTGGACGAGTTAAACCAAGCGCGCCCAGTGGAATTGACTTAATTAACCCTTGGCTTTCATACGGGGTTACTAACCAATCGGGTAAGGCGGCCACACCCATACCTGCACTGACTAATTGAAATATAAGTAAACCTTGATCAACCGTTTTTAGCGTGCCGTCAAAACGCGCATTTTGGATGAAATGCTTAAATATATCCTGGCGCTCACGCGGAATAGGGTAAGAAATAATAGTTTCGCTTTTCAAATCAAGCGCAGTTACATAGGCTTTTTTCGCTAAGTCGTGATCTGGTGCCACAATCAGTTTCAGCTTAAAGTCAAACAAATGGGCGTATTCGAGTTTGTCAGGGTCGCGAATATCTGATGTAAGCACGAGATCTAATTCATCATTTAATAAGTCTGGGATAGCGTCGTAACTAAAGCCACGCTCGTAATCAATTTTTATATCAGGCCAAAAGTTATTAAATTCTTTGATAGTAGGCAATAACCAATGAAAACAGGCGTGACATTCAACGCTTAAACGCAGCTGCGAAATAGGCTGGTTTAGGCTTTCTTTGAGTCGGCACTTGGTGGCTTCTAATTTAGGTAATATTTCGTGTGCTAATTCAAGTAATAACATACCTTGAGGTGTAAATCGGACTGGCTGAGTTTTACGCTCAAACAACTGGCAGTCTAATTTGCTTTCTAAATCTTTGATTTGATGTGATAAAGCTGACTGAGTTAAAAATAGTTCGCGGGCTGTATTGACGAGAGAACCCGTTTCTTTAAGGGTAGCAATTGTTTTTAAGTGTTTAATGTCAATCATCTTTAATAATTCTCAAGGGAAAAGTGAGTTTGGCTCAGATTGACTACATACTACGCCTTTACAAAAAACGTTTCAACGTCTAGATGGCTAAAATGATCTATTATTTACTAAAATATGCCCTTAAAGTTAAATTAACTAATGTGGGTACTTTAGTTGTTACTGGTTTGATGAGTTTGGCATGAGTTTAGCTCAAGTTGTATTGTTGGGTTATGCAGCGGCTATTAAAAGCGCGTTATGGGCAGGGCAGCTTAATAAATGGCACTGGTTTTTAAGAGGGATAAGTAATTATCACAACGGGCAATAACAGGTATGTTTTTAATGGGCTAAAGCTTAAAGAGCAACAACATGTTTTATTACTTCAAAACTAAGCGCTTAAATAAACGAATGGGTATTACGGGGCTTACTTTTTACACCTTTTTGGTTGTGAAAAAGTAAGCCTTTTGATAACAGCTACTACAGCGGTTTGTGGATAAGCTTAATGGCGTGTTGTGCTGTAACTGGTTTTGACTTTAAAAAGCCTTGCCCGTAATTACATTGGGTGGCTTGTAAAATACTTAGTTGCTCTTGGGTTTCGATTCCCTCAGCCACAACTTCAAAGTTTAGTGATTGCGCTAATGAGAGAATGGCCTCTACTAATGGGTTATTGGTTTTGTTGAGGTGATCGATAAAGCTTTTATCTATTTTTAAAATATGAATAGGTAATTGGTGTAAGTAACCAAGTGCTGAGTATCCAGTACCAAAGTCATCTAAGCATAACTTTACTTTAAGTGGGGCTAGCCCTTCTATTATTTGAGTTGCTAAATCAAGGTTAGCAATAAGCCCTGATTCAGTGATTTCTAAACACAACGACCCTAAAGGCAGTTGGTATTTATTATATAATGCGTGAACTTGGGCAACAAAGTCGAGGCTGGCAAAATGACGCGATGACACATTGACCGTTACTTTTAAAAAGCGATGCCCTAATGTGTGCCAGTGCGCAATATGTTGTGCAGCGAGGTCAAGCAAGTGCAAATCGAGGTTAATAATTTGCCCGGTGGTTTCGGCTATCGGAATAAATTCATTTGGTGGCACAAACCCTTTTTTGGGATGGTGCCATCTCACTAATGCCTCAAAGCCGACAACTTCGCTTGTCGCTATAGTAAAAATAGGTTGAAAATAAAGCTCAAATTCGTTGTGTTCAATGCCGTGTTGTAAGTCGTTTTCTATATCGGCATGTGTTTTGAGCTTTTTACGCATGGTGTTATTAAAAAACTTAACTTGGCCACGCCCGCTTGATTTAGCTTCGTACATAGCGGCATCGGCTTGCTGTAATAGCAAATAGGCTTTATCGTCGCTGCTTTCACTAAAGGCGATGCCAATGCTGGTTGATGCTTGCAATAAATGACTATCCACATTAAGTGGCTTAGCAAGGGCTGTGTTTATTCGTTTTAACGCTTCGCTAACCTGGTTTCTGTGCGTGATGTTTTCCATAAAAATAGCAAATTCGTCGCCACCAAGGCGTGCAAACGTATCAGTATTTCTTACGGTGCCTTTTATTAGCTCACAAATTTTAATTAAAAAGTGATCGCCAACCTCATGGCCAAGCGAATCATTGATACTTTTAAATCGATCAAAATCTAAATAAAGCAAGGCATGGCTCGTGCCTTTTTTAACACGCGATAAACGCAAAATTGCATGTTTAATACGCTCAATAAGTAACGAGCGATTAGCTAGGCCTGTTAGCTCATCATGCAATGCTTTGTGTTCAAGCTCTTGCCTTGCAAGCTGCCTATCTATGGCCATACTAATTTGCCTACTTACGTAGGTTAAAAGGGCGCTGTCGTGTTCGTTGTAATGCAGCTTTTTATCGTAACTTTGAACAACAATTACACCGCTTATTCTATCATTTGCTTTAAAAGGCACACCTAGCCAGGATTCAGAAAGACGGCCAACAAGTTTAAAGTCGCCGTTATCTATATGTTGCTGATAATCGTTTTGATTTAATAGCAGTACACGGTCTGATTTTAGTAGGTAATACGAAGCTGTGTCTTTTAATTGCTCTTTTGATATTTTTTTGTGGGCGTGCGTTTGAATGCCTTCTTCAACGATGTAAACCAAATCGAGTATGTCTACTTGCTTATCGTAAAGGGCAATAAAAAAGTTATCTGCAGGAAGTAAGCTATTTATTATGCTGTGAAGAGACTCAAAAAAGGTATCTAGGTTACTGGCTTTATACGTTAAGTTAGCTATTTGCAGTAAGCTGTTTTCAAGCTTTTGCGCATCATTTAACTGTTTTACTGTGTGCTTTAAGCTATTGACCGTGTTTACTTGGTTTAGCTTAGCACTTAATAAATGTGCAACCGTGGTTAATATTTCTAGGTGGGCGTTTGTGAAGTAGTTTTTTATTGGATGTTCACAATCAATAACCCCTAAAACATGATCCTTGTATATAAGTGGCACGCACAACTCTGATTGAGCAGGGCGCTCATCAGCAATGTAGCGAGGGTCTTGTGTTACGTCGCCAATAATAATAGCTGTGCCTGTACGGGCAACATAACCGGTTATACCTTCGTTAAAGCCAATAACTTTGCGCTCTGCTTGGTATTCGTCCCTGGCGTGGGTTATGCCCATAGAAGCGACTTGATTTAGCTGTAAACGTGTTTCATCAGCCAGGTAAATAACACAATCAACAAACCCAAGGCGGTTTACTACTTGAGTGGTTACATACTCAAATAACTCTTCTAGGGTATCGAGCTGTAATAAGCTTGAGGAAAACTGATTTATTATGCTCAGCTGTTCAGTTTTAACTTCGAGCGCTTTATAGGTATCGATATGATTCGACATAGGGTAATTTTATTCTTTTTATTTATGTTAGCACTGGCAAGTTAACATAAATAAAAAGCATGTTCAAAATAAAACGCTTAAACGAGTGTAATCGTCGTTAAACTTAAACCCAATAGCATTTTGCAGCACTCATAGAAGGGAATAGTTTAGATAACACTTTACTAGATCTTTCCATATGCCTATGATCGGATAAATTCAGCCGTGGAAAAAAGTAATGAGCATTAATACCGATTCAAAAAACACATTAACCATAACTCGTCCTGATGATTGGCATGTCCATTTACGTGATGGTGAGCAACTTAAAGATACAGTACGTGATATTAGCCGCTACATGGGCCGCGCGATCATTATGCCAAACCTAGTACCGCCAGCCACGTGTACTAAAACCGCATTATCGTACCGAGAGCGCATTATGGCAGCGAAACCTCAAGGGCAGTTTGAGCCACTAATGGTACTTTATCTTACTGATAAAACGACACCAGAAGAGATAAAAAAGGCAAAAGCAACGGGTAAAATATTTGCAGCTAAATTGTACCCAGCGGGTGCAACCACAAATTCAGATTCTGGCGTAACATCGGTTAAAAATATTTATCCGGTGTTAAAAGCTATGCAAGAAGTTGGCATGCTGTTACTCGTCCATGGTGAAGTAACCGACTCGTCTATTGATATATTTGATCGTGAAAAAGTGTTTTTAGAGACTATTCTAGGCGATGTTGTCGCTGACTTCCCTGAGCTTAAAATTGTTCTTGAACACATAACAACGAAAGATGCGGTAGAATTTGTAGAAAGTACCTCTGATAACGTAGCCGCTACAATTACTGCGCATCATTTACTATACAACCGTAACCATATGTTAGCAGGGGGCATTCGCCCACATTATTATTGCTTACCTATATTAAAGCGAAACATTCATCAGCAAGCACTTATGGCGGCGGCAACGAGTGGCAATAAAAAATTCTTTTTAGGCACTGATTCAGCGCCACATTATAAAGATAAAAAAGAAGCTGCATGCGGTTGTGCAGGTGCTTACACTGCACATGCTGCTATTGAACTTTATGCTGAAGCTTTTGAAGAGGCTGGTGCGCTTGATAAGTTAGAGGGCTTTGCAAGCCATTTTGGTCCAGATTTTTATGGCTTAGCACGTAACACCGACACTATTACCTTAGAAAAATCGCCTTGGACAGTGCCGGCAAGCTACTCGCTAGGTGACTCTGAAGTAGTACCAATCAAAGCCGAGAGCGTTATTGACTGGCAAGTTAGATAGTAATATTTAAACACTAAACTTTAAACCACCTTAAATTCAAGGTGGTTTTTTATTTTAAGTGGCTAAAAAACATACTGATAAAAACTATTTTAAAGCAATTGTAATCTGTTTATAAAAAATACAATATTTTGCTTGTTATTTTCTATAAAAATTAAAAGGTTACACCGTAGTTAGTAAAACAATGAAACTTCAAAAATAAATCCTAATTAATAGAGCTAAAAAAATTTTAATGTGTTAATCTTAATTGGCTTTGAGTTTTTGCGTATTGAATTACGGTATTGTGCTGCGTTTAAGGTTACCGGTTTGGTTATTACTTCTTCCTGTACTATCACCTCCAGTTTTTTGGGCATTGACTCAGGGAGGATATTGCCATAATTATATGGCTGAATTTTAATTATTGACTTACAGGAAAATTTAGTATGTCGGTTACTGGTAAAGTAAAATTTTTCAACGAAGCTAAAGGCTTTGGTTTCATTGAACAAGAAAATGGTCCTGACGTGTTTGTACATTTCAGCGCAATCACTGGTTCTGGTTTTCGCACTCTTAGCGAAGGTCAAGCTGTGACTTTCAGCATCAAGCAAGGTCAAAAAGGCCCTGAAGCTGAGAACGTAGAAGTAGCATAATTTATTATGTGAACCTAAGTTCATCTTGGTGAAGCAGTTTTCTGTTTCACCATAATTCTTAAATAATTATCAACTCTATTTTTAATCTCTCTGTATTGCCTTTCATTTCTGATATCCGTTATTCATATTTTTAACTCCGATATACCAAATTAAACGTAAACCTTTATGGCTAGTCCGTTGTTGGCCAATGATCGCCTAGCGATTTAAATTTAGTCTACTGCTTGATGTAAGTTTAATTATATTGAGTTCATAAAAGTGCGTAAGATTGATATTTCTCCATGGAAAAATATAAAAAATCGGCAGGATATTAATGATCAGTAGAAACAAAAAAACACAGGTGTTAATAAAAATGATTCTTTGTAATCTATTTCCCCTCCTTTGTATTGCTTTTTAGATAATCGGCACGTCATTATTACTATGCGACGAATGCGCGAATAATAACGATTAGCTGTATTTTTAGCTTAAAAAGTCTCAAAAACCACTAAAAAAGAATATTCGGGAGAGAATATAAGCTTATTTTTAATTTTTTTTCAGCCACGATTAAGTTAATTTTAAATGTTATATTTTTGTTTACTTTAACTAGGTGGTTTATCATTATTCTTACTATATCTGGCTTTGCTGAAATTGCATTTGTCACGTTGGTTACGATAATGTTAATTTTTTTGTGTGAGCCCTTTAAATATCTTACAAACAAGCTGATTTATTTATAGGTTATGCGAAACATGAAGTTGACATGACTTAATGCATTTAGCATTATTGGTAAGTTGATATCTATTAAAAGATATCAGGGTTGTCTTCCCCTTACGGGTTGATAATTAAATTATAAAAGTAACATTACTTAATTGGTTGGGAACTATGTCTGTTAAAATCAGAAAGAGTCTTGTAGCAACTGCGTTGGTTGGCGCTTTTGCATTTGCAAGCAGCAATGTGATTGCAGATCCTTTGAATGACGTGCAAAAAGCAGGTCAAACAATTCAAAAGGCTGCGGTTAAGTCTCAAACTAAAATTGACAATGTATATGGTCAAACTCAGGAGCTAATCGCTGAGTACCGTAGCATCGTTGATGAGACTGAACTTATGAAAGTGTACAACGATCACGTAGCACGTTTGGTCGCAGACCAAAACGCGTCTATCGCATCGTTCGATCGTCAAATCGCGACTATCGATAACACTAAACAAAACGTTGTGCCTTTGATGTATCGCATGATCGATACGCTTGAGCAATTCATCAAAGCGGACGTTCCATTTAACCTTGAAACACGTCTTGGACGTGTTGAAAGGTTACGTGAGATCATGGCATCTGCATCTGTAACAACGTCTGAGAAGTTCCGTCAGGTACTTGAAGCGTACACTGTTGAAACAGCATACAGTTCAGCTGTAACTGCTTCTCAAGGTACTTTAGATGTTGATGGTCGTAGCATTAACGTTGATATCGGTCGTTTAGGTCGTATCACTTATGTAGCGCAATCATTCGATCTAAAACACGCTTGGGTGTGGGATAACAACACTAAACAGTGGAAAGAATTAGGTGAAGAATACCTAAAGCCTGTTAAAGAAGTGATCCGTATGGCGCGTAAGCAAGCGACACTAGAACTTGTTAAACTACCAATTTTTGGCGCGGAGTAATCAATAATGAAGAAACTATTTAAAGGTTTTGCTGTTGCAGCAGTACTGTCTGTTTCTGCCGGTACCGCGCTTAATGCACATGCAAATACTGATGCTTTAGATAAAATTCTTGAGCAAGTAAAGCAAGAGCGTATTTCTGAAGGGAAAATCAATAAGCAACGTGAACAAGAGTTCTTATCAGATCGTGCTGATAAGCAAGCGTTACTTAACAAAGCGAAAAGCCAATTAGCTGCTGAAAAAGCACGTGGTGATCGTCTTAGCAAAGAATATGCACAAAACGAAAATACTTTAGCGGAAAAAGAGCAAGCTCTTCAAAACGCGCAAGGTACGTTAGGTGAAATGTTTGGTGTTGTTCGTCGTGCAGCAGCTGACGCGATTGGTTCAATTGAAGCATCTTTAGTAAGTGCTGAAAAACCAGGTCGTGCTGAAGTACTTCGTTCATTAGCTGCGGCTAAAGAACTTCCAACAGTTCGTGAACTAGAAGAACTTTGGATTTCACTTCAAACAGAAATGACTGAGTCAGCTAAAGTTTCAACGTTTGAAACTGAAGTTGCAGGTCTTGACGGTAACCCGTCAATGAAAAAAGTAACACGTATCGGTAACTTCAACTTAGTTACAGACGATGGCTACTTAATCTACTCACCAGAGACTAAGTCTATACAGCCTCTAGGTAAGCAACCTGACAGCTATATCTTAAAAGGTATTTCTGATCTAGAAGGTACTTCAGCTGATAACTACGCTGGCGTATACGTGGATCCTACACGTGGTGCAATCTTACGTATCAACACGCAGAAGAAGTCTCTTATGGAGTACTACGAGCAAGGTGCTGAAGTTGGTTACATCATCACCGTATTGCTTGCTGTAGGTCTTTTAATCTTCTTAGTACGTTTCGTTGATTTAGCGCTTACTACTTCTAAGATCAAAGCTCAGCTTAAGAACTTGTCTACACCGAATACAAACAACCCATTGGGTCGTATTCTTAAAGTGTACTCTGACAACAAAAATCAAGATGTTGAAAACCTTGAGCTTAAACTTGATGAAGCGATTCTACGTGAAACGCCACGCATCGAAGCGGGTATTAACATCATCAAGATCCTTGCTGCTATCGCACCATTACTGGGTCTACTAGGTACGGTAATCGGTATGATCCTAACGTTCCAAACAATCACATTGTTCGGTACGGGCGATCCGAAGATCATGGCTGGTAACATCTCTCTAGCACTTGTAACTACAGCGCTAGGTCTAATTGCAGCACTACCACTTATCCTACTTCATTCAATTGTTGCAGGTCGTAGTAAGTCGGTACTACATATCCTTGATGAGCAAAGCGCGGGTATCATCGCGACTCACGCGGAGAAGGAGAAAGCCTAATGCTAGTCCTGATGGAGATCTGGGAATCTATCAGGGATTTTGTTGGCACAGGCGGCCAGGTTTTATACGTGGTCGCGATAGCACTCTTTCTTATGTGGGTTTTAATGATTGAGCGCTATTGGTTCTTACTTGCTGAGTTTCCTCGTTTAACGAAGGAAATTGTAGCTAAGTGGGATGCCCGCCAAGACACTACGTCTTGGTACGCACACAGAATCCGTGAAGCATGGATTTCTGAAGCGTCTGAAAAATTAGATCAGCGTATGTTGTTGATTAAAACATTAGTAGCTATATGTCCTTTAATAGGCTTACTTGGTACTGTTACGGGTATGATCGCGGTTTTTGAAACCATGGCAACCCAAGGTACAGGTAATGCACGTTTAATGGCATCAGGCATATCAATGGCAACAATCCCAACAATGGCTGGAATGGTTGCGGCACTATCTGGGGTATTCTTTAGCTCACGCCTTGAGGCAAGAGCGAGAATGGTGAAAGCCAAGCTTGTAGATAGTATGCCTCATCACTAGAGAGAGAATTAAATATGGCACGTAAACAACGTTTTCGTGAAGAAGAAGAAGCAGCGGTAGATATGACGCCAATGCTTGACATCGTATTTATCATGCTTATTTTCTTTATCGTAACTACATCGTTCGTTAAAGAGGCTGGTATCGAGGTCAATAAACCAAAAGCTGCCCAAGCTACGAAGCAAAAAAATGCTAACATTTTTATTGCAATTCGCAGTGACGGTGCAATCTGGATTGATAAACAGCAAGTTGATGTTGAACGTGTTTCAGCAAAAATCGAAAGTTTATTAGCAGAACAACCTACTGATGTTGTAATTTTGCAAGCTGATAAAGAAGCAAAACACGGCACAGTGGTTAAAGTGATGGACCAGATTAAAGCGACGGGTGATAACCTGAGAATTTCAATAGCTGGAGATCAGTAATGATTCGTTTTCTGTTTTCACTGATTGCAGGTGGGGCAGTTACTTTCGGCTTGTTCTACTTCATGGCATACCTCATCTCTGGTGGGGCTGACCGTAATACGGAACAAAAAGAGCAGATCATAGTCGAAATTATGACGAATCCGCCTGAATCTAAGGTGCAGGAGAGGAAGCGTGTACCGCCTCCGCCTCCGCCACCGCCAAAGCAGCCGCCTAAACCGCAGCCGCCACAGCCGGAAAATAGCAACCCAAATACTGGTGGCTTGTCATTTAATATGCCAAGTATCGATGTGGGAAGCACGGCCGGTGGACTAAGTGGTCCAGGTGCATTTGGACGAGATGGTGATGCGACACCTATCGTTCGTATTGAACCAAAATATCCAACACAAGCAGCACGTGATGGTAAAGAAGGTTGGGTTCAACTTTCATTCACAATTGATGAGTTAGGTGGCGTGATTGACGTTGATGTTATCGACGCAGAACCAAAACGTATCTTTGACCGTGAAGCTAAACGTGCATTGCGTAAGTGGAAATACCGTCCTAAGATCATTGACGGGAAACCACAAAAGCAAGTTGGTTTACAAGTTCAACTAGACTTTAAACTTAACCAAGGCAACTAAGGAGGCGAGTAATGAGAAATTTTTCCAAAGTAACTGCACTTGCAATTCTTATGTCTGTGTCAGGTGCATCATTAACTGCACCTGTTTTAGCGGCGCCAGATTACGCAAAGATTGAAGAGCGTAAGAAAGCAAAAACTAAAATCATGGGCGAACGTACTGGTAAAAAAGTAATTAAAGCGTTTGATTTGTATAACGAAGATGATGTTGATGGTGCAATAGCGTTATTGAAAGAGTTAGAACCGTCTAATGACTTTGATAAAGCAACTGTTAATCGTTACTTAGGCAGCATGTACGCTCAAAAAGAGCAATACAAAGTTGCAATTAAGTATATGAAAGCAGCGATTGCACCTGATGTATTGAACTTTGCTGATCAGGCTCAAGGTTTAAAAACCTTGGGTGATATGTACGCGGGTACTGAACAATACAGTGCTGCCAAGCAAGCATATTCTGATTGGATGGACTTCACAGGTGAAGAGGACCCGAAAGTTTACACTCGTATTGCGCAAGCAAGCTATGAGCTTAAACAATTTGATCAGGTTCTTGAGCCGGCAAACAAAGCAATTAAGTTAGCTGAAGAGCCAAATAAAGCTCCTTATCAACTTAAATTAGCTGCCTATTTTGAGAAAAAGCAATATCAAGATATGGTTAAAGTTGCAGAAGAAATCGTTCGTGTATGGCCTGAAGACAAAAAATCTTGGGTAGGTTTAGGTAAGTATTATTTACAAACCGAAGACTACCAAAAAGGTCTAGCAACTATGGAAGTTGCATACAAGAATGGTTACTTCGAAAACGAAGTTGAATACAAAGTACTGGCTAACTTTTATTCTTTAAACGAAATTCCTTACAAAGCAGCAGTAACGCTTGAAAAGGCTGTTAAAGAAGAGAAAGTAAAACGCACTAAGCAAAATATTAGCGCGATTGCTAGTAACTACCATCGTTCGAAAGATATAGAGAAAGCTGCTAAGTATTACGAAGAAGCTGCTAAATTTGATGACGACGCTGAGCTCTACCGCAAAGCAGGTTCATTACTTTTACAATCTGAAAAATTCAGCGCTGCTGTTGTTCGTTTGAACAAAGCATTAGAGCTTGGCTCTGATAAAAAAGGCACTATTTATTCAGATTTAGCTGAAGCGTTTTACTACCAAGGTAAGTATAAGCAAGCTTATGCTGCTATTACTAAAGCCATGGACGACCCAAGCACACGTAGGTTTGCTAAAGGTTGGGCTACATATATTAAAGATAAAGCCGCTCGCAACGGTGTTAAAATTTAGTATTTAATGTACTCTAGTATTTTTAAAAAGCCCCATTGGGGCTTTTTTTATTGGAATTGACATGAAAAAAACGCCTATTATTTCACTGCTATTTTGTTTGCTGTTAACGTCTTGCTCTAAGCCTACAGATATATTTTCATCTTATGAAGAAGCGCAAAGCGCGTTAATATCACTTAATACTGCTTTAAGTGCGCAACCGAATTCACAGGTTACACAGCTCAGTAATGAGCAGCTCCCTTTTACAGATGCTTATTTAGAGCGTCGCCACGCTATTTATCAGCAGCTAATGCAAATGCAGTTATCAGCAGAGCAAACCAATCAGGTTAATTATTTAGTTATTGCTGAGCGATTCCCAGAGCGCTATTTTGCATGGCCTGCACAAACAAATGTTTTGGCTAATATGCTCACTATGGCGAAAAATGATGCCCAGTATAAAAATATTGAGCAATGGTTAAGGTTTGTAAAATCTCAGCTAGAAGCTGCCGAGCAAAGTAATTTAAAGCTAAATAAAGTTGAACATAGTTATTTAAAAAAGTACGTGCAACAAGCCATAAATCGCACTAACACACCGGTTGAACTTAATGCAGCGTTGAGTGAGTTAAACAATTATTTGGCGGACTATAAGCCAAGAGGCAGCATTGGTTTATCAGGCCTTGCTAATGGCAGTCAGTGGTATCAAAGTAAATTAAATTATTTTGCAAATGCTGTGCTCTCACCGCTTGAGTGGCTAAGTCGTATTGATAGCAAATTCAAATCAATGCAGAGTCAAAAACAGCAAACAACGGTAGAAGCCTCAAATGCCTCACAGCTTACCACATTACTTTTAACTGATTCGAAAATAGCGGGTTTAGACTGGTTAACGGGTTATACGCTATTACCTCTGAGGGCTAACGCTTCACAATTAGAACCAGCCGATGAATTGCTCTATATGGCTATGATGGAAACTGATCTAGGGGTGCATTATCACGCTTGGACATTGTCACAAGCACGCTTAAATTTACTTAAACGATTAAACATAAGTGAAGAGGAAGCGACTTTATTAGTTGAAGATATTCTTTTTTATCCAGGGCAAGCGTTTAGTTTTGCTCCACAACTACTTAATTAAACTTTAGTGCGCTATTAACTAGCGCACTGATCACATCGCTGCGCTGCAGGGTCTTGCTCCAAGCGCTGCGCTGATATTTTTTCCTCACAGTCACAACAGTAACCATACTGGCCAATGTCAATTTGGCTTATTGCCGCTTCAAGCTTATTCATACGCTCAATCAAGGGATTATACTCGGTGCCTAATTGCTGAGCTGCTATATCAAGCCACTCTTCATTTGAGGTACGGGTTAGTATACAAAGCAAATTTTGATGTGTAGGGTGTGTAGATTGTGATAGCAAGCCTAATATAGTCGCTTTAACACTTTCAATTTCATCGTTTAGTCGTTGCTGATGATGCATTAGCAGTATAACCCTTAAATTAGTCCTCAGTGATACTGCTATTATCTAGTTAGATTATCTTAGATGTTATGATTTGTATCAAATTGTGGCGCTTTCGCATACTTCTTTAACACTTCGGCTACTTCATCCTTGGCTTTTAAACGACGAATTTCATCAAATAATAGTCCTGCTTGTGGATATTGGCGTTTTAAATAACCAAGCCATTGTTTTGTGCGTGAGGCAAAGTATTTAGTATCTTTGCTTGCTGTTTGGTGCATAGATGAATGAATAATATGGTGTAAAATATTTTCCCATGTCAGTTCACTGTAGCTTTCTTTATTAACCTGCGCTTTAATTTTTCTTGCTAGATCAGGATGTGAAAGCGCGCCACGACCAATCATTAAGTCAGTGCAACCGCTGCGCTTTTGGCATAAAAGGGCATCTTCTACCTGCCAAATCTCCCCATTGGCGACCACTGCAATTTTTTTATCTTTGACCAAAGGAGGGATTTTTTCCCAATAGGCGGGTGGATTGTAGCCATCGCGTTTAGTACGTGCATGTATAGCAATGCTGTTAGCACCAGCGCTAACAACGGCATCGACAATTTCTTGGCTATTACTATCATCATCAAAACCTAAGCGAATTTTAGCACTTACTTCATGCTCATCATCAACGGCATCCCTTACCGTTTTTATAATCGAGTACATATGATCTGGATCTTTGAGTAATACAGCACCGCCTTTGCTTTTATTGACAGTTTTTGCTGGGCAACCAAAGTTTAAATCAACACCATGAGAGCCTAAGCCAATTGCTTTTACAGCATTTTCTGCTAACACGTCGGCTACTTGGCCTAATAACTGAATGCGAACTGGCGTGCCACTACGAGTGAGCCCCGCATTTTTAAGTTCAGGGCAATAACGGTGAAATACTTTATCTGGAAGGCAAGTATCTACAACACGGATAAATTCGGTCACACAAAGATCGAAGCCACCTATGTCGGTGAGTAGTTGGCGCATTTTAAAGTCAACGACACCTTCCATCGGTGCTAAAACAAGTTTCATAGTGTGATTAATTTATTACTGAAAAAGAGCGCCAGTTTACCTGTAAATCATAAATTGATAAAACGCTTATTAGGGTTTATAGTTAGTTTACTAAGTTATTTTTGAAAAAATAGATAATGTGAAAGTTTTTAGTTTTATGCAGGTCTACTTGTATAATGATGTTCAACAAGTTTAGAAGGTAATAAAAAATGAATACAATAAAGAAAAATTCAATTGCATTAACACTCGGCGCAGTGGTTGTTGGCAGTGCAAGTATGGCCAGTGCAGATGTACAAGCTAACCCATTTGAATTTCAGCAAATGGTTGCTGGTTACCAGTTAGACGCAGGTGAAGGCAAGTGCGGCGAAGGTAAATGCGGTGAAGCTAAAACCAAAAAAGAAGGAAAGTGCGGCGAAGGTAAATGCGGCGAAGCCAAGGCCAAAAAAGAAGGTAAGTGCGGCGAAGGTAAATGCGGTGAAGCTAAAGTCAAAAAAGAAGGCAAGTGCGGCGAAGGTAAATGCGGTGAAGCTAAGGCCAAAAAAGAAGGCAAGTGTGGCGAAGGTAAATGCGGTGAAGCTAAAACCAAAAAAGAAGGTAAATGTGGCGAAGGTAAATGCGGTGGTCACTAAACTTTTCTTTTAAATACGTTAAGCTATGGGGCCTATTAGGCCCTTTTTATTTAATATGAGGTTTTATTATGGCTCACATTCAAACGCCTAACTTTGGCATGGTCGGTTTAGGTTTGCGAAGAGAAATGCTAGATGAGCTAGACGGTGCTGTACCAAAACAAATTGAGTTTATGGAAGTGGCCCCAGAAAACTGGTTAAAGTTAGGTGGACGCTTTGAAAAGCAGTTCAAACAGTTAACCAATACTAATTATTTTGTTTGCCATGGTTTGTCACTTTCCATTGGCTCGCCTGAGCCACTAGACCTTGAATTTGTAAAGTCGTTAAAACCGTTTTTTGATACTCATAATATTAAAGTATACAGCGAGCATTTAAGTTATTGTTCAGGAAAAGGACACATGTATGACTTAATGCCGATCCCTTTCACTGAGGAGGCGGTTAACCATGTTGTTTCTCGGGTTAAACAGGTACAAGATATTTTAGAACGCCCACTTGCGCTGGAAAATGTGTCTTATTATGGCGCGCCTGGACAACAGTTAACTGAGCTTGAATTTACAAACGCTATTTTAGAACAGGCTGATTGCCAGTTACTACTAGATGTAAATAATATTTATGTTAATTCAGTTAATCATGGCTACGATGCACATGCCTTTTTAGCTGCATTGCCAACTAACCGAATTGCTTATGCCCATGTTGCAGGGCATTACAACGAAGCCGAGGACTTGATTATAGATACTCATGGCACCGATGTTATTGATCCCGTATGGCAGTTGCTTGATAGCGCTTATGAAACACATGGTGTATTTCCGACGCTGTTAGAGCGGGACTTTAATATTCCACCTATTAACGTGTTAACCAAAGAGCTGGATATAATTCATCAATTACAAGCAAAGCACCTGCAGCGGTTATCCACTGAGCAAAGTGCTTAAACAGTCCTATGCAGCTAGTAATAACAACAGCATGGTTTTAAAAGAGTATTAACTATGAGTTTTATCGATATTCAAAATGAGTTTATGGCTCATATTCGCCAGCCCAACACGAACCCTTGCCCAGCAGATGTTGAAGACAGACGTATGGCTATTTATCGGGAGCTTTTTTTTAATAATATTAATGGGTTTGTTTCATCAGCATTTCCAGTTTTAAAAACACTCTATAGTGAGCAACAGTGGCTATTACTGGTTCGTCAATTTTTTAGTGAACATGATTGCCAGTCTCCTTACTTTTTAGATATTGCTGAAGAGTTTATAACGTATTTAATGACAAGTTATGTGCCCAAAGAGTGCGACCCTGTGTTTATGCTAGCGCTGGCGCATTATGAATGGATTGAGCTTGATGTATCGGTAACTCAGGCTGACTTGGATGAGAGCGAACTGGAAACGAATCAATTAACCCAAAGCCCTTTATATTTATCTAAAACGGCACGTAACTTAAGCTATGAATTCCCCGTACAACATATTAGCGAAGCGTTTCAACCGCAACAGCCCTCTGAGCAGCCACATTATTTTGTGGTGTACAGAGATAAAGACGATGAAGTACAATTTTTAGCAACTAATGCGATGACCGCCATGCTGTTGTCTATTATTGACAATAACGCAGGAAGCACATTTGCGCATGTTTGCCAGCAAGTCAGTGAAAATGCACCTCAATTTAGCCTTGAGCAAATAACTCAAGGCGCATTAAGTACCCTAACGGCTATGGCACAGCGTCAAATTATAGTGACAAAAAATTAAGATTAAGCTCTTTATAGATTATTTCACATCGTCTATTATAACGCCTTTATTTGTTGTGCTTAATAAAAGGTTGTACCGATGTCAGATGATAAAGAGTTTAAAGACCCGTTTAATGCGACTTACTTTTTTGCATTTTTAGCCGTGTTTGCTGGAATAGGGTGTTTAAATGCTATTTTAGGTTGGATCACCAGCTTGACGTAATTTTTGCTTTATTTCATAAGGCTGTTGTTTTCATCAGCCTTATATTTTTTTATCTTGTTTACCCTTCCTGAATTTTTATAACTACCGCAAACTCGCAATTTACGCTCACTTAAGGTTATAATCACCTGCTTTGTAATATGAACCATTGAGCAGTTAAAATTATGACTCAAGTAACACCAGCAATTATCAAAAACAGCATTACTACAATTGCTGATTACCCTAAAGCGGGCATTATGTTTCGCGATGTAACAACCCTAATGGCAAACCCTGAAGCGTTTAAAGCAACCATAGATGCATTTATTAACGCCTATAAAGATCAAGGTTTTACTAAAATTATTGGCACAGAATCGCGTGGCTTTATTTTTGGTGCACCGCTATCTTATGCCTTGGGAATTCCTTTTATCCCTGTTCGCAAACCTGGTAAATTACCGCGCGAAGTTATTCGCCAAGATTACCAACTCGAATATGGTGAAGATACATTAGAGCTTCATACTGATGCGATTGTAGCCGGTGACAAAGTATTGCTAGTTGACGACTTGTTGGCGACCGGTGGTACAATTGAAGCAACAGCCAAGTTGGTTGCAAAATTAGGCGGCAACGCCACAGATGCAGCATTCGTCGTATCGTTACCTGAACTAGGTGGGGAGCAGCGTGTTGAAAAAATGGGTATTAAAATCCTAAAATTGGTTGAATTCGAAGGCGAATAATCGATGAGTTATCAGGTTCTAGCGAGAAAATGGCGTCCTCAAACCTTTCATGAATTGGTTGGGCAGTCTCATGTTAAACAAGCGCTGGTTAATGCGCTGAATCAAAATAGACTGCATCACGCTTATTTATTCACTGGAACCCGTGGTGTTGGTAAAACGACCATTGCGCGTATTTTTGCTAAAAGCTTAAATTGTGATGAGGGCATTTCTGCCACACCATGTGGTCAATGTAGTAGCTGTGTTGATATAGAAGCAGGGCGCTACATTGATTTACTCGAAATAGATGCGGCCTCACGCACAAAAGTTGAAGATACTCGCGAAATACTCGATAACGTTCAATATGCGCCAACCCGCGGACGCTACAAAGTGTACTTAATTGATGAAGTACACATGTTGTCAAAGCACAGCTTTAATGCCTTATTAAAAACGCTCGAAGAACCACCTGAGCATGTAAAGTTTTTACTGGCGACCACCGATCCACAAAAATTACCGGTAACTATTTTATCGCGCTGTTTACAGTTTAATTTAAATGCCTTGTCGCAAGCTGAAATTAAGCAACAGCTTGAGCATGTTCTTACACAAGAACAGCTCAATTTTGATAATGATGCCCTAAGTATTATTGCTAAAGCAGCCGATGGCAGTATGCGAGATGCGCTGAGCCTGACCGATCAGGCTATTGCTCAAACAAATGGCGATATTAATAATCAAGCTGTTCAAGCCATGCTTGGTTTAATGGATACCCATTATAGTCAGAGTTTACTCGCTGCATTACTCGCGCAGGATGGCGCAGCCTTAATGGCTGAAGTTGCCCAAGTCGCGAGCAGAAATCCTAATTACATTGCACTACTTGATGACTTAATTGCACTTACGCATATTATTCAATTAAGCCAATTAGTGCCTGAAGCGGCAGCACTTGATAGCAATAATGCTGACTACATTAAGCATGTTGCAGCGCACACTCATGCTCAGCAAATTCAAGTGTATTATCAGTTATTACTGAATGGCAAAAAAGATTTACAGTGGGCGCCTGAGCCACGCTTAGGGTTTGAGATGATTATGCTACGATTGTTAGCATTTCAACCTGAGCACTCACAAACGACGCATTCAGCACCTAGCTCGCAACCCGCGCCAGAGCAAAATGCCACAGGGCGTACCAATGCATTGCGTGATATTTTAAATAAAAATAAACCAGCGCATAGCAATAGCACTGAAAGTCAGCCATCAATACATAATCCACAGCCAATAGAGGCTGCTGAGCCTGAGGTTTCGCGCTCTGATAATAGCCGGACTCACATTGAGCAAGAGTCAACGCAAAGTCAGCCAAACGTGTCTGATACAACGCCAATGAGCGATGAACAAGCGCAGCGTCAAAGCGAAGATGATGCCTACATGCAGCACAGCGATGTAGAACAAACCATTGCAGCGCAATACGATGATGTAATGAGTAGCGCGGTTGACCAAGGATTTAATCCTGAGCTATCAAACGTACCTAGTAGCACTGAGCATTCAGCGCCAACAATGGGCGAGCAAGAAGCACGTGCACAGTATGCAATAGCGCGTATTTTACGTGACAGAAATATTTCCGGTGCGGGTAAACTGTCAAGCGCAGCAACCGAAAAACCTGTTGTGCCAAAATCGACCCCTACTAGGCCCGTCGATAAACCTATTAGCAATACACCTCAAGCTGTAGCGCAGGAGCCGCCTCCATGGGATAGTGAGGCGGGTGATGAGTTACCAAAAAAGCCAGCGCTCCCCATGTCAGGGAGCAAGCCACAGGTAAGCACTAAACCTGCAAATAAAGTTGACTTTAAAGCAAAGCATCAAACAATTACCGAAAATCTTGCACCTGAGCTATTAGAGCAAATTAATCCGCAAAAACCGGCTCCTGTTGTTGAACAAGCACCAAGTATTCCGGTGCCGGATGATTTTCAAAGCCCCATCAGTGAAATTAGATTTGCCCATCAACAAGATGAATGGGCTTATTTAATTAAGCGAATGGGGCTTGGCGGGCGCATGCGCCAGTTTGCCTTGCATTCAATTTTTACCAAGCAAGACAATCATTTTCATATTGAAGTGGATGAATCGCAAAAGCATTTAGATACGCCTATGCTGCGCCAAAAGTTAAATGTGGCGTTATCGACTATTTATGGGCATAACGTTGAGCTAAATATCGACTTTGCCAGTGGGGTGATTGACTCGCCTTATTTAATTCAACAAAAAATTGATGCAGGTCGTCATCAGCAAGCGATTGATGTGATCACAAGTGATGAAAATATAGTACAATTTCAACAGCTATTTAGCGCTGAAATTGACGAAAACAGTATTCAGGCATTGTAATTAACTATCAGTGCCCTTATTTATACTTCAGTTAATGTATTAAAAGAAAGAGAGACGATTATGTTTAAAGGTGGAATGGGTAACATGATGAAGCAAGCGCAGCAAATGCAAGAGCGCATGCAAAAAGCCCAAGAAGAAATCGCAACAATGGAAGTCGTTGGTGAAGCTGGTGCCGGTTTAGTTAAAGTAACCATGCTTGGTAACCACAACGTGCGCCGTGTTGAGCTTGATGAAAGCTTAATGGAAGACGACAAAGACATGATTGAAGATTTATTAGCTGCAGCATGTAACGATGCTGTTCGCCGTGTTGCCGATGAAACGCAAGAACGCATGGGTAAAGTGACAGGCGGTATGCAATTACCACCTGGTATGAAAATGCCGTTCTAAGCAACTATGCAACTTTCAGATAGTTTAACATCGCTTATTGAAGCACTTCGTTGTCAGCCCGGCATCGGTCCGAAGTCTGCCCAGCGTATTGCATTTCATTTATTAGAGCGCGACCGTAAAGGCGGCACTCAGCTTGGCAATGCGCTAACAAAAGCGATGACGGCTGTAGGGCATTGTCAGTCGTGCCGCACGTTTACCGAGCAAGCACAATGTGATATTTGCTTAAGCACTAAGCGCCAAGACAGTGGTATTTTATGTGTTGTTGAATCGCCAACGGATGTACTCGCCATTGAGCAAACAGGTCAATACAAAGGGCTTTACTTTGTATTAATGGGGCATTTATCACCGATTGATGGCATAGGGCCTAAAGAAATTGGCCTTGATGTACTCGAGCAAAAGCTTGCGCAAGGCGGTATTAATGAAGTCATTTTAGCCACAAATCCTTCGGTTGAAGGCGAAACAACGGCGCATTATATTGCTCAGCTTTGCCACAAAAACAATGTGGGTGCATCGCGTATTGCTCATGGTATTCCTGTTGGTGGTGAGCTTGATTTAGTCGATGGAATGACGCTTATGCATGCATTTAGCGGTAGGCGCTTAGTCAGCCATGAATAGTTTATTTTAAGCTTAACTATTTGAACTTACTTTAAAAGCCTACATACATGCTGTAGGCTTTTTTGTTGGCTTTAATTGCAATATAAACAAAAGTTTAAGGATGGTATGGCTGCAATAACCCAAAGTGCTAGTGTGATTGTTGATGACTTTATCGCACCTGTTTGCCATGAACACATAAAAATTATTTATCAAGATGAGGCGCTTTTAGTGATCAATAAACCTAGCGGTTTATTGAGTTTGTCGGGTAAAAACCCACTAAATTGGGATTCCGTTCATTATCGCTTAGTCAATGGTCAACAGGGTAAAACAGCCGCCTTTGCAGAAGCAAAGTTACCTCATCGATTAGATTTTGGAACCTCAGGGATCATGCTGGTGGCACTCAATAGTGAGTCGGCAAAAAACCTCAATCAACAATTTCAAAGTCACACCATAAGCAAACGCTATGTCGCTATGTTGCAAGGAAAAGTGTGCGATAACCACGGACAAATAAATTACCCGATTGCTAAAGACAAACTCCATTTTCCTCGTGTTAAGTTATGTAACACCACAGGCAAAGCGGCCTTAACACACTACACAGTACTTAAGCGTTTTATTCAACCAATCAAGACGTTAGTGCAATTTACCCCCGTTACTGGTCGAACGCATCAATTACGTATTCATAGTCATGCAATTGGGCATCCTATTTTAGGTTGCGATTTGTATAAAAGTGAACAGAGTGAGCAGATGGCGTCGCGTTTGCAGCTACATGCCAGCGATATATATTTTCATCACCCAAGCACTCAAAAGCCGATGCATTTACACTGTGCTAGCCCATTTTGAACAGATATTGTTTTTTATAATATTGTTGTTTTTTGCTGGCAGCTTTTTTTACTTTTTTCCCTTGAAGTTCTCACACCTCCCCCCATATTAAGTGCATAACGCAGACACTTTGCAAATTGGAGATACATAAATGACTGCAGCACAAAAAGAAACATTAGGCTTTCAAACAGAAGTAAAACAATTACTAAACTTAATGATTCACTCGCTTTATTCTAATAAAGAAATATTTTTACGTGAGCTTGTATCAAACGCATCTGATGCAGCCGATAAATTACGCTTTTTAGCGTTATCAAACGGCGACCTATATAAAGGTGATGCTGATTTACGTGTACGTATTAGTGCTGATAAAGAAGCCAATACGGTAACCATTTCTGATAATGGTATTGGTATGACACGTGATGAAGTGATCAGCTCTTTAGGTACAATTGCAAAGTCGGGTACCGCAGAGTTTTTCAAAAACTTAACGGGCGACCAAAGCAAAGATTCACAACTTATTGGTCAATTTGGTGTGGGCTTTTACTCAGCGTTTATTGTTGCTGATGAAGTGACAGTGCGTACCCGTAAAGCAGGCGAGACAACAGCTGTAGAGTGGCAATCAAAAGGTGAAGGTGAATACACGCTGCAAGAAATTGAAAAAGAAGGCCGCGGTACAGACATTATTCTACACCTACGTGAAGAAGAAAAAGAGTACGCAGACGAATGGCGCCTTCGTAGTATCGTGACTAAATACTCTGATCATATTTCTACACCAGTACAAATGTACAAAGCAGAAGTACCAGAGTCTGAAGGCGAAGACGGCGAGAAAATTCCAGCAGTTCCTGGTGAGTGGGAAAGCATTAACCGTGCTACGGCATTGTGGACGCGTGATAAGTCTGAAATCTCTGAAGATGAATACAAAGAATTTTACAAGCATGTAAGCCATGACTGGGAAGATCCACTTAGTTGGGGACATAACAAAGTTGAAGGTAAAACTGAATACACCAGCTTGTTATACATTCCGAAAAAAGCGCCGTTTGATTTATGGAACCGCGAGCGCCAAAGTGGCTTAAAATTATACGTGCAACGTGTATTCATTATGGATGATGCTGAGCAGTTTATGCCAAGCTACCTGCGTTTCGTTAAAGGTCTATTAGATTCAAATGATTTACCACTGAACGTATCGCGTGAAATACTTCAAGATAACAAAGTGACCCAAGCTATCCGTAAGGGGTGTACGTCGCGTATTATTAAAATGCTTGAGCGTATGGCGAAAAACAAAGCCGATGATTACCAAACGTTTTGGAATGAATTTGGTCAAGTAATGAAAGAAGGCCCAGCAGAAGATGCGGCTAACAAAGAGAGCATTGCTAAGCTATTACGTTTTGCTTCAACGCATACCGATTCAGACACTCAAGATGTATCGCTTGAACAATACATTGAGCGTATGAAAGACAGCCAAGATAAAATTTACTATGTTGTTGCTGACTCATTTATTGCAGCTAAAAACTCACCGCATTTAGAGATCTTCCGTAAAAAAGGCATTGAAGTTTTACTACTAAGTGACCGTGTTGATGAGTGGATGATGAGCCACTTAACTGAATTTGCAGACAAGCAATTTCAATCAATTACTCGCGGTGATTTAGATTTAGGCGATTTAGACGACGAAGAAACTAAAAAAGCACAAGAAGAGTCTGAAAAAGAAGTTGCAGGCCTTATTGAGCGTATTAAGACCGCATTAGGTGATGATGTTAAAGAAGTACGCTTTACACATCGTTTAACCGATTCGCCAGCCTGTGTGGTGAGCGACGACAACGACATGAGCTCGCAAATGCAAAAGCTGATGGAGTCAGTAGGTCAAGCAGTGCCAGAAGCTAAACCTGTGTTTGAGCTAAACCCTGAGCATCAGATTGTTAAGCATTTAAATGATGAGCAAGACGAAGATAAATTTTCGCAGTGGTCACATGTATTGCTAGATCAAGCATTACTAGCTGAGCGCGGTACGCTTAAAGATCCAACTGGATTTGTCACTCGCTTAAATAAACTTATGCTTGATTTAAGCAAATAAGTATTAAAAATCAATGATTGAGTAAAAAGGGAACGTTTGTTCCCTTTTTTTATGCGCTGGAGCATAGAGTTTATTGATTTTTAAAGGTTAAATTTGCTGCATAGACGCTGCCCGAAAGGGTCTGTCTGCCTACATGGATGGTGGCAAATGGCGTGAGCAGGACGCAGAAGCTTTGCTCGATTTTTACTCAGCCTACTAGGTTGCAAACCTTGCGCCGCTATTAAAGTGCCCCTAGTTTGTACAAATATTAATCCGCAAAGGCCAACAGACTCTAGACAATTAGTATAAGTTACTTGAGTATCTGCGGCGCTTGTGGAAGAATTCAGACTTTAAAATAAACTCTCATATTAGGGGACAATGATATGCGCATTATTCTTTTGGGCGCGCCGGGTGCAGGTAAAGGTACTCAAGCTCAGTTTTTAATGGATAGATACGGTATTCCACAAATTTCTACCGGTGATATGCTACGAGCTGCAATTAAAGAGGGCACACCACTTGGCCTTGAAGCAAAAAAAGTAATGGACGCAGGTCAGTTAATTTCTGATGACATCATCATTGGCCTTGTTAAAGAGCGCATTGCAAAACCTGATTGTGAGAAAGGCTTTCTACTTGATGGCTTCCCACGTACCATTCCACAAGCTGATGCAATGAAAGATAATGGCGTTGTCGTTGATCACGTTATTGAATTTGATGTTGCTGATGAAGTGATTGTTGAGCGTATGGGTGGCCGTCGTGTTCATCCTGGTTCTGGTCGTGTTTATCATGTTGTTTACAATCCACCAAAAGAGGAAGGTAAAGACAACGAAACAGGCGAAGAGCTTATTATCCGTGCGGATGACACAGAAGAGACAGTTCGTAAACGCTTAGGCATTTACCATGAGCAAACAATGCCATTGGTTGACTACTACCAAGCAGAAGCACAAGCTGGTAATACGCAGTACCATAAATTAGACGGTACTCAAGCGGTTGAAGCAGTAAGCAAGCAACTAGCTGAGCTTTTAGGTTAATTTTTATCTAAAATTAAGAGCATAATCAAAAAAACCGCTTCATAGCGGTTTTTTATTATCTGAAATTCGACCTTTAAAGCGTTTTAAGCTTTTCAATAACGCTATCGTATTCAGGCTCGGTTGATAAGCTACTAACTAATTGTTTATATATAACTTTATGGCTTTTATCGAGAATAAAAACAGCGCGAGTAAGTAACCCCATATCTTTAATTATTAACCCATACTTTTGGCCAAAATCACGCCATACAGAATCAGACAGTGTCGTAACTTTATCGATATTCTCTGCTTTGCAAAAACGTTTTTGTGCAAAAGGTAGGTCGGCACTAATCGTCAACATGGCCACGCCAGGAAACTGTTGCGCTACTTTTTCATTAAAATGCTTTGTTTGTAGGCTACAAATGCCAGTATCTAAGCTTGGTACCACGCTTATCAATACGGCTTGCCCTTGGTAATTTTCTAATGTAATGGCAGTAAAGCTGTCGTCGACCACTTTAAAATTTGGCGCATCAGCACCGACTTTAAGGCCTTGGCCTAGTAACGTAACAGGTTTACCTTGCGCTGTTACTTTTCCTGCATCTAAGGTGTTTTCAGGTAACTCTGATGCAAAACTAGTGCAACAAAACAGGCTCAATGCAAAGGCTAATGAACGACGCATGGATTTTTTCCTTTTAAGAATTAACGTAATAGTGGTGAGTGTATTATACTGTGATGGAGTTACCAAGCAGAATAATTGACGCGTTTATTTTCCCTAAAATTGTAAATAAGCAATACTTTGATTACTATGTATATATAAGAGATAGGTATTAATTAATAATATCCGTGCCTTTATTTTTTGCGGTGTCAGCGTACAACAAGTTTTAAAATAGAGAGATAATATGTCAACATCGGTTTTAATTTGTGATGATTCAAAACTAGCTAGACGTCAATTAGCTCGGTCTTTACCCGATGATTGGGATATTAAAGTTGAATTTGCATGTGACGGTGTAGACTGCATAAAACAAATAACTAAAGCCCAGCCTGAAATTCTTTTCCTTGATTTAAATATGCCAGAAATGGACGGTTATGGCGTGCTTGCTGCAATGAAAGAGCAAGGACTCGACGTTCTCACTGTTGTGGTATCAGGCGATATTCAACCGAGTGCGCATCAACGTGTGCTTGAGCTTGGCGCCATAGATTTTATTCAAAAACCGTGTTCCCCAGAAAAGCTTGCTGCCATTATTGAACATCATGGTATTAGAGATAGAGCACTGCGTGAACGCATGTCTCACTCGTTAGGTGAACAAGTTGACCCTGATGTTCGTGATATATATCAAGAGCTTACTAATGTTGCCATGGGTCAAGCTGGAGATTTACTGGCAAGACTGCTTAATGTATTTGTTAAGTTACCCATTCCTAATGTTAATGTTTTAGAAGTCAGTGAGCTCAACATGGCGTTAAGCTCTGTTGATACCAATGATACTACATCGGGTATTTGCCAAGGCTTTATAGGTGGCGGGGTATCTGGCGAGGCATTATTACTTTTAAATGACTCTAGTTTTAAAGAAATAGCCTCACTGATGAATTACGAAGGTGAACTAAACGACAAGGTTGAGTTAGAGTTGCTAATGGATGTAAGTAACATTTTAATTGGCGCTATTTTAACCGGCTTGTCAAAACAACTCGACATGACCTTTAGCCAAGGGCATCCAATAGTTTTGGGGCAGCATCGGGACGTTTCTGAACTTGTTCAGTCGAATAAGTCGCGCTGGCAACGGACTCTAGCCATAGAAATAAGTTACGGTATTGAAAATCATGATATTAGTTGTGATTTAATGTTGCTCTTTACTGAAGATTCACTAAAAACTTTAAAATACAAAGTTGCTCATCTACTAGAAGATTAAATATTTATGCCAGCTGATTTAGATTTGAATGAAATCCATTGGTTAATGGATATGTTTAATACGGTTGATGTCGGTCTTGTTGTACTCGATCGAGAATACAAAGTGCATGTATGGAATGGTTTTATGGAAAATCATTCTGGTTTGTTACCGAGCGCTGTAAAAGACAAAGACTTATTTGATTTATTTCCGGCCATTGATGAAAAATGGTTTAGAAGTAAATCTGAGTCAGTGTTTGTATTAAAGAATCGTTCATTTACTATTTGGGAGCAGCAGCCGTATATTTTTCGTTTTAAAAACTACCGACCAATTACCGGTAAAGCGGACTATATGTATCAAAATGCCACGTTTATTCCACTTACCAATGTGCGAGGCGAAGTCGAGCATATTTGTATTATTATTTACGATGTGACAGATATTGCGGTTAACAAAAAAGAACTAGAAGAGTTAAATAAAAAACTAGAACAAGTAAGCCAAACAGATAGTTTAACCCAGCTTGCCAATAGAGGGCATTGGGAGCATTTACTGCACCAAGAATTTTTACGAACGAAGCGAAACGAAGGTTGTTGCTCGTTATTAATTTTTGATATTGACCACTTTAAAAAGGTAAATGATGATTTTGGACACAGTGCTGGAGATGAAGCACTTCGTCATATAGCGAGTTTACTGAAAACTGCATTGCGTGAAACAGACATTGCTGGGCGATACGGCGGTGAAGAGTTTGTTGTTACTTTATTAGATACCGATAAACAAGGGGCGATTGTATTTGCTGAACGTTTACGCCAATTAATTGAAACCTCTCCGGCGAAATACAATGAGCACACGGTGCATATGGCCATTAGTGTGGGTATTGCGTGTTTTGATGATCAGTTTAAAGATCACGAACGCTGGATTGAAGCTGCCGATAAAGCGCTTTATCATTCAAAAGAAACAGGTCGAAATAAAGTGTCGGTATACGCTGATATAAAAAATGATGCTTAGGCATCATTTTTTAATTGGGGGGTAAAATAAGCAAGTCAGTTTTAAGTAAGCGCATTATTTTTTCTGCAGTATTACCAATGAGTTTTGCTTTAATTCCTACATTCCCAACAGATCCTATAATCACTAAATCAGCATTGAGCTTGGCCGCTAAGCTTGGGATCACCTGCTCAGGTAAACCCGCTTTAATATAAAGTTTGTCGCGTAAGTTATTATCAATAATGAGTTGTTGCTGTGATTGAGGTAATTTCTCAAAGGCATTGACTAGTTGCTCTTCTGAAAATACTAAGCCTAAATCTCTTAATATTGGAGAAATATACACTGTGTAGCCGGCATAAAATTCACAGTCTGTTCGCTGTGCGTATGCTAGGCCATATTTAATAATTGACTGATTAAGTTTATGTTTTGCGGTTTTTTCGCTGGCTAAATCAAGTGCGGCGAGTATGTTGGTATGCTTGCGCCATTTGTTATCTGCCGCTAAATACAAAGCGATGGGCGTAAAGCGGATAAGTTGCCAATCAAGTTCACTAAATTGGCTGTCGCTGTCGATATGGCGTGTTTTTATCACCATTTCGTAATCATCAGTATTAATATCTTCGTTAAGCCACTGCTCGGGGGCTTCATGCCATGCGGTTTGAAAGGTATAACTGCAACCCTCCAGTTCTGCGCTAATCAGTGGCTCCAACTGTGCCCTTAATGATGAAAGGCATTTATCTTGGAGTGAAAGCAATTGTTCTGGCGACAGAGAAAATAAAATATTGCCGGTTTCTTCAAAGCTAAATGCAACAATATCAATATGTTTATTCCCTTGCAGCGCTTTTTGTTTAGCATGCTGCAATGACGTTTTTGCAAATTCAACCGAATCAATCAGTACAAGAAGCTTTTTTTTGTCCATTATTTTTACTCTGTTGTATGGCGTGAATCATCAATTGGACATTGACCAATGGTTGAAATCTCACCAGAATTTGACTCCTGTTCCAGTTTTACCTTAAAGCCCCATAGTCTGTAAAGGTGTTTTAATACCTCCCCATGGGAGTTAGCCAGTGGAACGGCATTATGAGGTACATATCGTAGGGTTAAAGAGCGGTCACCGCGTAAGTCAACATCGTAAACTTGTATGTTAGGCTCATGATTACTAAGGTTATATTGTGCAGAAAGTGCTTCTCTAACCGCTTTGTAGCCATTATCGTCGTGAATAGCGCCTATTTCTAAATGTGGGTTACTAGCATGGTCGACTATGGTGAATAATTTAAAATCCCGAATCAGCTTAGGGGATAAAAATTGGCTAATAAAACTCTCATCTTTGAAATTTTGCATTGCAAAGTGCAGTGTCTCGAGCCAGTCACTGCCCGCATGCTCAGGGAACCAGCGTTTATCTTCTTCTGTTGGGTTTTCACAAATACGACGTATATCAACCATCATATTAAAGCCCAGTGCATAGGGGTTAATACCTGAGTAATAATCGCTATTGTATGGAGGTTGGTACACAACATTAGTATGGCTTTGTAAAAACTCCAACATAAATGAGTCGGTTAGTTTTCCCTCATCATATAAATGGTTCAAAATAGTGTAGTGCCAAAAAGTGGCCCAACCTTCATTCATTACTTGGGTTTGTTTTTGCGGGTAAAAGTATTGTGATATTTTTCGCACTATCCTGACGATTTCTCGCTGCCATGACTCGAGTAAAGGGGCATTTTTTTCAATAAAGTACAGAATATTTTCCTGTGGCTCTTGCGGGAAGTGGCGTTCGTGTTTTTTTGACTCTTGCTGTTGAGAAGGAATGGTACGCCATAATTCGTTAACTTGTGATTGCAAATACTCAGCCCGTTCTTGCTGACGCTTTTGCTCTTCAAATAACGAAATTCGTTGTGGACGTTTGTACCTATCAACACCGTAACTCATTAATGCATGACATGAGTCGAGTATGCTTTCTACTTCGGAAATACCGTACTTTTCTTCACAGCGGCTAATATAGTTTTTAGCAAACAATAAATAATCAATAATTGAGCCTGCATCAGTCCATGTTTTAAATAAATAATTCCCTTTAAAAAATGAGTTATGCCCATAGCAAGCATGTGCCATAACCAGTGCCTGCATCGGAAGGGTGTTTTCTTCCATTAGGTAAGCAATACAGGGGTTCGAATTAATCACAATTTCATACGCAAGTCCCATTTGACCGCGTTTATAATTTTGCTCCGTTTGAATAAATTTTTTACCATACGACCAGTGAGTGTAGCCAATGGGCATGCCTACACTTGAGTAGGCATCCATCATTTGTTCTGCGGTGATCACTTCAATTTGGTTAGGGTAGGTGTCTAACTTGTAGTGCTCAGCCACACGCGCTATTTCGTCTTGGTATTGTTGCAATAGTTCAAAGGTCCAATCTGGCCCATCACTTATTCGATTATCGTTCATAATGCTACCTCGCTTTGGCTATGCAGCCCCTTGCTGTTGACGACCTTTTTTAAATAGCTCCCTAAATATAGGGTAAATATCTTCAACACATTGGATATGCTGGATGGCAAAATTACTGTTCGTTTGACTAATGTTTTGATACTCGCGCCATAAACTTTGATGAGCACGTGTGGTAATTTCTATATAGGCAAAATAGCGAACAGCTTTAAGTATTTTATTACGTAAAATGTGTCCACATTGGGGCGTGTCATCGGCCCAATTATCACCATCAGAAGCTTGTGCTGCGTATATATTCCATTCATCAGCATTATAGCGCTCAGCTATTATTTCATTCATCAGTTTTAGTGCACTTGAAACAATGGTACCGCCTGTTTCTTGTGAATAAAAAAACTCTTGCTCATCAACTTCTTTGGCTTGGGTATGATGGCGAATATACACAACGTCGATGTCTTTGTAGCTGCGAGTTAAAAACTGATAAAGCAAAATGTAAAAGCGTTTTGCCATGTCTTTTGTTGCTTGATCCATTGAACCTGACACATCCATAATACAAAACATCACCGCTTTACTAGTTGGGTGTGGTTGTTTGTCGTAGTTACGAAAACGTAAGTCGTAATTATCGATAAAGGGCACGGTTTTTATTTGCTGTTTAAGTGTGTCGATTTCTTTTTGTAATAAGGCCACAGCGGCTTTATCACAGTGTGGTTGTTCAAGCAGCAGTGCTAGTTGCCCCTCAAGCTCGCTAAGGCGGCGTTTTTTACCTGCGGTCATTGCAATACGACGAGCTAGAGAGCCTTGTAATGAGCGCACTACATCAATATTACTGGGCATACCATCACTGCAAAACCCAGCGCGATGGGTTTTCATTTGCACTAGCTTATCAAGCTGATTTTCTTGCAAATTAGGGAGTTCTAAATCCTCAAATAACAAATCAAGGTATTCATCTTTAGAGATAGAAAAAACAAATTCATCTTGGCCTTCGCCAGAGTCACTTGCTTCACCTTCGCCTGCGCCACCGCCTTTGCCTCCTTTAGGGCGTTCTATTTTGTCGCCAGTAGAGAACTGATCGTTCCCAGGGTGTATTTGCTCTCTATTACCGCCTCTACCTTGATGAAAAGTAGGTTCGCTAATATCACGCTGCGGAATAGAGATACTCTCTCCAGAGCTTGAATCAGTGACACTGCGTTTATTGATCGCATCAGACACCGCTTCTTTGATCTGCTTTTTATAACGCCTAATAAAACGCTGGCGGTTAACTGTGCTTTTGTTTTTGCCATTTAAACGCCTGTCGATAAAATGCGCCATAATGACCTCCTAAAAACTGCAATTATGAAGGTTATTGCGATTTTCTAACCCGTAAATACCACTCAGATAGCAAGCGCACTTGTTTTTGCGTGTAGCCTTTTTCAACCATACGATTAACAAAGTCCTCATGCTTTTGCTGATCTTCAGCTGATGTTTTTGCATTAAATGAAATAACAGGGAGTAAGTCTTCCGTGTTTGAGAACATTTTTTTCTCAATAACCGTGCGTAGTTTTTCATAACTTGTCCACAGCGGATTTTTGCCATTGTTATGAGCGCGAGCACGCAGTACAAAGTTAACAATTTCATTTCTAAAATCTTTAGGGTTTGAAATACCTGCAGGCTTTTCTATTTTTTCAAGCTCAGCGTTGAGTGCATCACGGTCAAATAATTGCCCTGTATCAGGGTCGCGGTATTCTTGATCTTGAATCCAAAAATCAGCATAAATAACGTAGCGGTCAAAAATATTTTGGCCATATTCTGAATATGACTCTAAGTACGCGGTTTGTAGCTCTTTACCTATAAACTCAACATATTGTGGAATTAAATAGCCTTTTAAAAAGCTTAAATAACGTTCTTCAACCTCGGCACTAAATTGTTCACGCTCAATTTGTTGCTCAAGCACATAAAACAAATGCACAGGGTTGGCGGCCACTTCGGTAGTGTCAAAGTTGAATACTCGCGATAAAATCTTAAACGCAAAACGGGTTGAAAGCCCGGTCATGCCCTCATCAACACCAGCATAATCACGATACTCTTGATACGACTTCGCTTTTGGATCGGTGTCTTTAAGGGTTTCACCATCGTAAACTCGCATCTTAGAGTAAATGCTTGAGTTTTCCGGCTCTTTTAAGCGCGAAAGAGTGGTAAATTGGGCTAAAATTTTAAGTGTACCTGGCGCACAGGGGGCGTTGTAAAGCTCACTGTGTTCAATAAGCTTATCGTAAATTTTAATTTCTTCGGTCACTCGTAAGCAATAAGGAACCTTAACAATATAAACACGGTCTAAAAAGGCTTCGTTGTTTTTATTGTTTTTAAAGGTTTGCCATTCTGATTCATTAGAGTGGGCGAGTATCATGCCGTTAAATGGCAGGGCGCTTATGCCTTCTGTGCCGTTATAGTTACCTTCTTGGGTAGCTGTTAAAAGCGGATGTAACACTTTTATGGGGGCTTTAAACATTTCCACAAATTCCATTAAGCCTTGGTTGGCTAAACATAATGCGCCTGAATAGGCATAAGCATCAGGATCATTTTGTGCAAAGTGTTCAAGTTGGCGAATATCGACCTTACCGACAAGAGCAGAAATATCTTGATTGTTTTCATCTCCGGGCTCTGTTTTAGCAATCGCAACTTGATTTAAAATTGATGGGAAACGTTTAACCACTCTAAATTGACTAATATCACCATTAAATTCTTGTAAACGTTTTGCGGCCCATGGCGACATTACCGTTTTGAGGTAACGAGACTTAATTCCATATTCTTTTTCGAGTAGGCTGGCATCTTCAACGGGATCAAATAATGACAGCGGATGGTCATTAACCGGGGAGCCCTTAATTGCATAAATAGGCACTTGTTGCATTAAATACTTTAGCTTTTCAGCAATCGATGACTTACCGCCACCCACCGGGCCAAGCAAGTAAAGCACTTGTTTACACTCTTCTAAGCCTTGTGCCGCGTGTTTTAGATAAGAAACAATTTGCTCAATGGCGTCTTCCATACCATAAAAATCGGCAAATGCAGGGTAACGTGCAACAACACGGTTCGAAAATAAGCGACTTAAACGGGTATCGGTAGCGGTATCTACCATTTTAGGCTCGCCAATGGCCATCAGTAATCTTTCAGGTGCACTGGCATAAGCAGACTTATCGGTTTTACAAATTTCTAGAAACTCAGCAACACTGTACTCTTCTTCTTGTGTTGATTCATAACGTGCTTGGTAGTGATCAAAAATAGTCATAATGACCTCCGAAACCTACTTGGAAAATGTATTCACTATTAAAAGTCTAGTCACGAATTTAAATTTTTGTGCAATAAAATTAAAAATTTATATGAAAAATGATCATGATGCACTTTTAGAAAACAACCTACGTATAAACGGAATCAAATAAAGTAGCGGGCATAAAAAAAGACGCCTAAGCGTCTTTTTAAAGATTAGTTTAAAACTAATTATGCGAAGTTAGCGTTCGCGAATTCCCAGTTAACTAGTGACCAGAAACCTTTAAGGTAATCTGGACGCACGTTACGGTAATCAATGTAGTATGCGTGTTCCCATAAATCCACTGTTAGGATTGGTGTAACACCTGCATCTGTTAATGGTGTTGCAGCGTTAGATGTATTAACGATGTCTAGTGAACCATCAGCTAGTTTAACTAACCAAGTCCAGCTTGAACCAAAGTTATTTACTGCTTTGTCGTTTAACGCGTCTTTAAATGCGTCAAATGAGCCCCATTTAGCGTTAATTGCATCAGCAATTGCACCTGTTGGAGCGCCACCGCCATTTGGAGATAGGCTGTTCCAGTAGAAAGTGTGGTTCCAGATCTGAGCAGCGTTGTTAAATACACCGCCTTCTGAAGAACATACGATCTCTTCAAGTGATTTACCTTCAAACTCAGTGCCTGGGATTAAACCGTTAAGTTTAGTCACATAAGTGTTGTGGTGTTTACCATGGTGAAACTCTAACGTTTCTTGTGAAATATGTGGCTCAAGTGCATCAATTGCATACGGTAGTGACGGTAGTTCAAATGCCATTTTTTATCTCCATCTTCTTTTGGTTGATAGTCTATTTAGTAATACGTAATGCCTGCGCAAACAGGGCACTTATCTATACCAAACAGGAATATAGTGTTACTATAATTGTTGAGTATTTTACTCAAGTTTTAGCAAACAGCAATGCTCTTGCTAAAGCTATTTAAGATTGAGGCTTTAATTGCCTATGTTAATCTATATATCTGAGGCCACAGTGAAACTTTTTCAAGGCCTAATGTGTTCGCTATCGTCATTTTGAGGTTGTAAATGGAAACCATCGATAAAATTAAACAGCAAATTGCTGAAAACCCAATCATCTTATACATGAAAGGATCACCAAAACTGCCTAATTGTGGTTTTTCTTCACAAGCATCACAAGCATTAATGTCGTGCGGTGAACCGTTTGCATATGTGGATATTTTACTTAATCCAGACATTCGTGCAGAGCTTCCTGCTTACGCTAATTGGCCTACCTTCCCGCAACTTTGGGTTGAAGGCGAGTTAATTGGTGGCTGTGACATTATCATTGAAATGTTTCAACGTGGTGAATTACAACCACTGATCACTGAAACAGCTGCAAAGCATAAACCTGCAGACGCTGAATAAGCGTTTAGGTAAAAAAAGCTGCAATTTGCAGCTTTTTTTATGTCTATAAAGTATTTACTCATAGTTGCTTATACGATGACAGTACCGAATGAATAGGCAGCTTTTCGCGGTTTTTACTTAGCTCACTAGGTCATAAACTTCAGAACGCGATTGTATCATTTCTAAATTAGATGAGTTTTCAGCCTTAAAGCTAAACAACTCTCAAGGTAAACTTACAAAAACACTGATCCCGCCGACGTCCCGATTGTGTAGGCTAATTTGCCCATGATGGGCTTCAACAATTTCTCGACACAGTGCCAAACCTAATCCACTTCCTGCCACCTTGGTAGAATAAAAAGGGATAAGCGCACTGACCATAACTGTTTCACTCATACCTTTTCCTTTGTCGCTCACATTAATATGAGTGCCAAGGCTATCTTGTGTTACTTTTAAACTAATATGCTCTGCTAGCGACTCTGATTCATGTGCATTTTTCAACAGGTTAATCAGCAATTGTTCTATTTGGGTTTGATCGGCTTTTGTAGTGATGTCTTTTTGAAGGTCGAAATTAAATTGCCATTGGCTTTGTAATTGATCGAGTAATGAATGCCAGTCAACCGTTGTTATTTTAGGTGGTGGAAGTTTAGCAAACCTACCATAGCCTTGAACGAACTCGTTTAAATGCTTTATTCGCTCTTCAATGGTAGTGAAAACGCGCTTTAAACGAGGTTCATCCACTTTTTGCGTTAACAGTTGTGCACTATGTAACATGGATGACATAGGCCCTAGTGAGTTATTGAGTTCATGGCTAATGATCCTAATAACCTTTTTCCAAACTTCAACTTCTTGGCGGCTCAATTCGCGGGTCAACTGTTTAAAAACAAACAACCTATGGTGTTGGTTGTTAAGCAATAAGCGACCCATTGAAAGATGCCATGTTTGCGGTTCTTGTTCTGTTTTATCAAGAATAAATAAACCATCTACGCCTTTATTAACGGCATTAATTATTTGCTGTGGGGCTTTAGACAATAATGCTGAGATTTTTTCGCCTTCAAGGGCTGTACTTGCATTAAAAAAATCTCTCGCACTGTGGTTACTATAAACAATAAAATCATTATCATTAACCAATAATACAGCTTGAGGGGCGTTTTGTAATACCTTATCAAGCATTAACTCTCGTTGGTAAACCCATTGTTTTTCTTGTCTTAATTGCTTTGCAGTTTGGTTATAAAGCTGGCACAAATGACCTAATTCATCATTATGGTTATAGGCCAGTAAAGTCGATAGTTCCCCATCCTTAAAATTTAATAAGCCAGTTTCTAATGAAGTAATACCTTGAACCAGTTTACCACTGAGTCGATGAGCCAATAAACTACTTAGAATGGCTGTAAAAATGACACTTAGTGCTGTTTTTATAGCGTCAACACCCAGCAGCCAACAACAGATAAAAACAGGGATCACAGAGGAAAATACGCATACTAAAATCACTTTAGACGTTAAAGAGAAGCGGTATCCTGATTTAACCATTAGTAGGCAATCTCAAACTTATCAAGACGACGGTACAGTGCTTGTCTGCTAAGGCCAAACTCACGTGCTACTTTGGCAATCACCCCTTTATGTAAACGCATAGCATCCTCAATTTGTTGTTTGTTAGGCTCTACTTTTTGAGTGTGTGTTTGAGACGTAACAGGAGTTAAACCAAAGTCGTCGATGCTTATCTCACCGCTGGGTTTGAGCACACTGACACGTTTACATGCATTTTCAAGCTCACGAACATTACCGGGCCATGAATGGGCTAAAAGTAGGTTTTCGCATTGTAAATCCAGCTCACGTTCTACTAAAAAATGACGAATAAGAGGAAGTATGTCATCCGGTCGTTGGCTAAGACTTGGTAGGTTAAGTTCAATCACATTTAAGCGGTAGTATAAGTCTTCTCTAAACAGCCCTTTACTGATTGCATCTGTTAGGTTTTCATTGGTCGCTGATATTACACGGACATTAACTTTTCGAGTTTGGGTTGAACCTAAGCGCTCGAATTCTCCAGTTTGTAAAATCCGTAGGAGCTTCATTTGCCCTGATAAAGGGAGATTACCTATTTCATCTAAAAATAATGTGCCACCGTCAGCTGCTTCAAATCGACCAATCCTTTGTTTTGTGATCCCAGTAAAAGCGCCTGCTTCTGCACCAAATAATTCTGCTTCTATTAGTTGATGGGGAAGGGCACCTGCATTGACCGTAATAAACGCAGCATTTTGGCGAGGTGAGTTTGCTTGAATAATTTGTGCTATGCGCTCTTTACCACTGCCATTTGGGCCTGTTATTAATACTGAGACATCAGATTTGGCGACTTGTAATGCCATTTTAACTAATTGCTCCATGGCCGTACTGCGATAAATTAAACCTACTAAATTAGCATTTTCTAAAGATGCATCCCGCTCTTGCTGGTGGCGCAATAAGGTTTGATTTTGTTTTTTTGTCTTTCCTAGTTCAATTAGGTTTTTAACACAGGTAAGAAGCTTGGCATCATCCCATGGTTTTGGTAAATAATCAGCCGCACCGGCTTTGACAAGTTCAACGGCTGTTTCAAGCTCGGTCCATGCAGTGATCAGAATAATGGGCAGATGGGGATTTAGCTCTCTGAGTTGATAAAAGAGTAACTTTCCCTCTTCTCCTGAAGTTGTGTCGTTACTAAAGTTCATATCTTGAAGTACAAGTGCAATACGCTGGTATTGCACAATTTGAATAGCTTCAAATGGGCTATTTGCAGTAACCACTTTATAGTCGTGAATCTCTAGCAATAATGACAGAGCATCTAAAATTGCAGGATTGTCATCAACGATAAGTATTTTTTCCATGTTAATTTAATCGCTGTTTATTATTATTTAAATATTGAAAATGCTACACCGCGTTTAGCCAGTGTAGCATAGGTTGGGAGCTGTGCTATATGGTTCGGGTTGCGATACTCGGCGAAATATTTGCTGCGCGTTTAGCTGGGCCAAATACAGCCAAAAGACTCATTGTAAACACCATGATTGCCGTGACAGCAATATAACTTGATGGTAATGCCGCTATTGAAAAATGTTGCATTAATAACTGACCGAGTAAAAGTGCTGAAATAGCACCTAAAAATAAGCCAGCAATGCAAATCAGCGCATTTTCAACTAAAAAATAATTAACAATTGCAGATTTACGAGCGCCTAAAGCACGACGGGTTCCAATTTGCTTGGTACGTTTATTTATATTAAATAGCGTCAAACCAAAAATGCCCAGTGCGGTTACCAATACCAGTATGGTTATGAGCACAATTAACATACGCATCATCAATGTGTCTTCAGCCATGTATTGGGCTTTATCTTGGTCAAGGCCCCGAATTCGAATAATTACACGTTTGTTGTAATTTTCTAGCATCTCGTCTTCAATTCGTTTAGCAATATTTGCCCGCTCATTGGCTGCTGTGCGAACTAAAAAACTCCCCGAGATATTAGGATTTATATAAGGAATTAATGCGACATTATTTGGGCGGCTGTCTTTGAGCCATGGGCCTTTTGCATGCTTAATTACACCAATGACTTTCATTGGAATATCACCAAGGAATATTGTTTTTCCTAATCCATCTTCATCAGGAAATAGCTCATTTAATAATGCCTGTGTCACAATGGTAACATTGGCTCGCTGATCATTATCGTTAGTTACAACAACTTCGTCTTCTCTAAAATTGCGTCCAGCAATAAGTTCAACCCCAAGCGTGTTAATTGCATGATCATCTGTAAAAAAGTAAGCAGTTCTTGCAGAAAGCCCAGGCTCAGGGGCTGAATTTATACTGAAGTCAGAAGAGCTACCACTTCCCGATAAGGGGATGTTGTTTATATAGGCGGCGTCTTTCACTGCGGGTAAAGCTCTTAACATCGCTTCATCAAGTTCAAATTGTTGGTGGCTTTTGACATCTTTGCCAAAGTGCATGACATGAAAAGCAAGTATTTCATCTTCGGGGTATCCTGTATCCTGATTAAGATAAGTCATTCTATCTTGAATAATAAACGCTGCGTTACTGACAATAGCAGTAGTAATAGCTATTTGGATAAGTAACAGCAGCGCACCAACTTTAGATCGACACAGTGCATGGAAAATAGGTTTAATTTCTAACATCATAGTGTTCGTCCTTATTGGCTTTTTAGGTAAATTGCAGGATTGGTTTTACATACCAGCCAAGCAGGGTAAAGCCCAGCTATTATGCAGGTGCTAATTGCAATGAGTGGGGCGCTCAATAACATGGTTAAATCCATGGTCGCTAAGCTTTCGTAGTAGCTATAGCTTTGGCGAACACCCAATAAGCCAAACTGGGCAAGGACAATACCAAGTAGCCCACCTAATAGTCCTAGCATGGCGACTTCGATAATATGTTGCATAAAAATCTGTCGCTTACTGGCTCCAAGTGCACGGCGTACACCGACTTCTGGAGCTCGACGTAAAAATTTTGCAAGTAATAAGCCGAGAATATTCGCCAAACATACAGCCAAAAACATAAAACTAAGTGCGACTAAAATTTTGTTATCTTCACTGACCACGTTGTTATAGGCCATCCACTGGTTAACATCTCGAATACTGTAAGCTAACTCTTTGCGATTAAAACGACCAAGCTTTTGTTGCTCTTGCATGTAGGCTAATAAATAATTTTCATAATCATTTTTTTGTTGTTCGTTAGTTAATTCAACCCAGAATTGAATCCACACCATTTCTGACTGTAACTTGGCACTAAAGCTTCTAACATCCTCATGTTTCCAACCATTGGTATTCCCCCAATTACCAAGCTGTTTTGCTTCAAGAAGACTAAATGGCATAAAAAGTTGTTCAGGGTCATTAAATGAACCATTATTTAAATCGTAGTATTTGATGGTTAATGGCCAGTTTCTAGTAACCCCAACCACTTCATAACTCGCATCATCAAGGTAAATAATTTTACCCACTGAATTTTCGCCAGCAAAAAGCTTATTATTTAACTCTTCACTGATCACAACAACGGGGGTCGCGTTTTCTTCTTGCTGCTGAGACCATTTTTCACCATAGAGAAACTCAAGATCAAACATATTAAAAAATTCTGGGGTTGTTAGTCTCGCACTTTGGCTAAAAGGTTTTACTGTGTCAGAGTCTATGTAAACAGAGAATCCACTGCGCACCATTTTTAAACGCTGGCCACCTATCTCTGATTTATATAGGTTTGCAGCATCTTGATAAGTTAGTTGTAGCGGGAGGTTATCAGACGTCCACCAAGTGTGGCCATCATCCATTACTTGCAACTGCACAGCATAGAGCTGGCTACTTTTATGCGCAATGGGATCCGCTGACATCATGTGATAAACGCTTAAACTCGTCATAGTGATGCCAATACCAATGGCAATCGCCAGTACCATTAAAAAGCTTACTAACGGTGTGCGCTTGAAGCTGCGCCAACTTAAATCGAGGTAATGTAGAAGCATGGCTTAGGCTCCAGCAACATTTTTAAGGTTTTGTGCACCTTGGTACAAGGTGAAATCAGCAAGTTGACCGTCTACAACTTGAATATTTCGAGGGGCACGCCGAGCAAGTTCTGCATCATGGGTGACCATGACAATGGTTGCGCCATCGCGATTGATTTGTTCAAGCAGCTCCATTACTTGACGAGCCATAAGGCTGTCGAGATTACCGGTAGGTTCATCGGCTAATAAAAATCGTGGCTCGCCAGCAAGCGCCCGTGCTATGGCCACTCGTTGTTGCTGTCCGCCAGAGAGTTGCTGTGGCAAATGTTTTGCCCGAGAGGCAAGGCCAACTTGTTCTAAGCATTTTTCAATGCGACGTTTACGCTCTGCGGCTTTAATACCCCTATAACGTAGCGGTACTTCAATATTTTCATATAAGTTTAAGTCAGGTATTAAATTAAACCCTTGGAAGATAAAGCCTATTTTTTGATTTCGACAATCTGCACGTTGATTATCGTTTAACTTACCGACATCAATTCCATCAAGTAAGTATTCACCTGCGGAGAAGGGCTCTAACATTCCAGCGATATTTAAAAAGGTCGTTTTTCCTGACCCGCTAGGGCCTGTTACAGCAATAAATTCGCCTTCATCAACGTGCAGATTAAAGTCACGTAATGCATGGGTTTGCACCATTTCAGTTTGATATACTTTACTTATATTATTCATCTTTAACATGCTTTTTCCTTTTATTATTTGGTTCTACGCGATTGTTAGCGAAGTAATAACGTGTGTGTGTGTTTGAAACTGTTATAGCTTGAGATAATCAATTCATCGCCAGCTTGAACCCCTGAAATTAACTCAACCGCATTAATGCTGGTTGCACCAATTGAAATATCAATGAGCTGAGCTGTATCACCGGTAATTTTATAAACCTGTGTGCCGCCTTGTTGTAAAAATGCCCCACGCTTAACCTGTAAAACATCGTCACGATTTTCTAATAAAATACGTGCGGTTAATCGTTGGTTTTGTCTGATGCCCGTCATGTCTTTGTTAAAACGTACACGTGTTGTGACTTCTCTATTATTGACTTCTGGTGAAATGGCAGAAAGGGTACCCATCACTTTGCTAGCGCCCATTGTTATCTCTACGTCCATACCTAAACCAAGGTCATTTGCATAACTTTCAGGGACTTGTAGTTCTGCTTCAAAATTGCTCAAATCAACTAAAGTCATTAGTGGTTGGCTTTGTGTTACCGCTTCTCTTTGTTGAACTAGTAAGTTACCTACAATCCCTGACACAGTGGCTTTAATTGTTAAGTTATTAACTTTGCGAAGTAGATCATCGACAATCAGTTGTTGACGAGTGACATCTCGTTTAGCGGCCTGTAGTTCAAAAGCAAGTGTATCTTTGGACAATTCAACTTCTTGCTCTGCATGTTTATAAGAAAGTTTTGCACGGGTAAGCTCATCAATGGCTTTTTCATGATCAATTTGACTGATCACATTTTTTTGCATTGACAAAGTCGCTCTGCGATTTTCTCTATCGGCAGCGTTTAATTCTACTTGTGCTAGATCAAGCGCTTTATTTAAGCTTAATGATTGGCGGCGTGCCTCAAGGTGTTTACGTTGTAGCTCGCCCTCAAGACGAGCTAAAACAGACTGTTGCTGCTTTAATTCGTTTGTGAGCTCGGGGCTCTCAACCATGGCTATTACATCATTCAGTTTGACTGAGTCACCAGCATTTACCTTCAATGAAACAAAGCCTCGTTCAGGGCTGTAAACTTTTGGTGCTCTGGCGGCTACAATTTTACCGCTGGCTGCAACATCACGTATTAGTGATTGGCGCACCACTGTGGCTATTTGTAGGCTTACTCTATCAACCGAGATAGTACCTTCTTGATCAGTATTTAATAATGCATATACACATAGAGCAACTAAGCCCACAGTAAATATAAACAGCCATATGTTTTTTTTAAAATTTATAGGTCGTGAGATTTGCGTGTCTTGCCCGCTAGTGTCTTTAATCATTATTTGTTCTCTTTGCTTAGTGTTTTTCAAACACAGTAATCATTAGCGAGGCAATAAACAGAATAATTGGTGAAATTAAAAATAAGCCAATAGTAAACATTCAAATGCCCTCAAAATTTATATAGTTATGGAATATTCGAATAGCGTGCCATTTTTTATCTTGTTGAATTTAATTACTTTTTATTTTTAAACTTTCTTTTTATGTGTCCGCGGACATAAAAAGTGTCCGCTGCGGGCACTTTTTTGATTTGGCTGTGGGGTGAGATTACCTCAACGTAAAGCAAAGAAAGTTGTTAATTAATGCATAGCATAAGACTAACGTGCAAATTCATTGAATAAACTATGTGCTAATAGAAGTCGATGTAATTAAATGTCATGTTTAGATGTATTACGAATAAAGCAAAAATGATGGAATGATATCTGGTGAATAGTTATTCATTTTAAGCCTACTTTACGTTTACGTAAACTGCCTGTTGTGAGGAGGTTTTATTTACAAGTTCTTAAAAATAACACCGGTGTCATTAAAGTTTTCGATCCAACATCTACTCAAATGTTAATATTTAGCATTATTTTATGATTTTTAATGAAGTTGAAATATATTCAATATAATGAATATGTATTCAGAAAGATATTGACTCAGGTTAGGAATAACGCTAATTTTGATCGTCTGTTAGCAAATCGTCGAGCCGTTCATCCACGTTAACAGTGCAGCAAGGGGAGGGGTCCATGTTATATGACTCAAAACTAGAAAAAGATAATTGTGGCTTTGGCTTAATAGCCCAAGTTAATAACCAAGCGAGTCACCGACTCATCCGTACGGCGATCACCGGTTTAGATCGCATGCAGCACCGCGGCGGTATATCTGCTGATGGTAAAACGGGTGATGGTTGTGGCTTGTTACTTCAAAAACCAGACAGCTTCTTTCGTGCTATTGCTGCTGAAAATAATTGGCATTTAGGTAAAAATTACGCCGTTGGGATGATTTTCCTCAATGCTGATCCGGTATTAGCACAAGCAGCTAAAGATGTTTTAAGCGAAGAACTAGAAAAAGAAACGCTTAATATTTTAGGTTGGCGTGTTGTCCCTACCGATCCATCAATGTTAGGACCTATAGCACTAAAGCAATTGCCTGGGTTTGAACAAATTTTTATTAGTGCGCCAGAAGGTTGGCGTTCTAAAGATTTAGAGCGACGTTTATATGTTGCACGTCGTCGTGCAGAAAAGCGCTTGATGGATGATGAATCATTTTATATTGCGAGCTTATCTGGGCTAGTCACCATCTATAAAGGCTTAATGATGCCTGCTGACTTGCCAAATTTTTATCTCGATCTTGCTGATATTCGCATGACCAGTGCTATTTGTGTTTTTCATCAACGCTTCTCTACAAACACACAGCCTCGCTGGCCTTTAGCGCAACCATTTCGTTATTTAGCGCACAATGGTGAAATTAATACTATTGAAGGTAACCGTCAGTGGGCCCGTGCACGCTCTTATAAATTTGCTTCGCCGCTTATTCCTGATTTACAAAGCGCAGCGCCGTTTGTTAATGAAACAGGGTCTGACTCATCTAGCCTCGATAATATGCTAGAGCTGTTTTTAGCTGGTGGTATGGATTTATTCCGTGCGATGCGCATGCTAGTGCCGCCAGCATGGCAAAAAAACCGTGCTATGGATGACGACTTACGTGCATTCTATGATTTTAATTCGATGCATATGGAACCGTGGGATGGCCCTGCAGGGATTGTTATGTCGGATGGGCGTTTTGCAGCCTGTAACCTAGACCGTAATGGCCTGCGCCCTGCGCGTTATATTATTACTCAAGATGGCTTTATTACTTTAGCCTCTGAAGTGGGTATATGGGATTACACCGCTGACGAGGTGGTAGAAAAAGGACGTGTAGGCCCGGGCGAACTCCTCGTTATTGATACTAAATTGGGTAAAATTTGGCATTCAGATGAAATTGACCAAGATTTAAAATCACGCCACCCTTATAAGTCGTGGTTAGAAGAAAACGTTAAACGATTAACGCCTTTTGAAGCACTTACCGAGCAAGATGCGGGCAATCGCTCATTTGATGATGAAACCCTTGTCAAATACCAAAAGATGTTTGGCTATACTAACGAAGAGCTAGACAGCGTCATTCGTGTCATGGGTGAAAATGGGCAAGAAGCCACTGGCTCAATGGGTGACGATACGCCGTTTGCCGTACTGAGCGAAGGGCACCGTTCACTTTATGATTATTTCCGTCAAAAGTTTGCTCAGGTTACTAATCCGCCAATTGACCCGTTACGTGAAAACCATGTAATGTCGCTTGCAACGTGTATTGGCAGTGAGCAAAACGTATTTAATGAAACAACAGGGCACGCTAAACGCCTGCAATTTGATACGCCTATTTTAATGTATGCTGATATGCAGCAGCTACTTAACGCCGATGAAGCGCATTACAGCTATTGTAAGATTGATATTACTTACACCGTAGAAGAAGGCCTTGAGAATGCGGTTAAGCGCATCTGTGATGAAGCACAAGCAAAAGCCGCATCTGGCTGTATTATGCTGGTATTAACGGATCGTAACTTTGATGACAATCAATTACCTATTCCTGCTGCTATGGCGGTGGGTGCGGTACAAAAACGCTTGGTAGATAATAACTTACGCTGTGAGTCAAATATTATTATTGAAACTGGCAGCGTTCGCGATGCGCATCAATTTGCGGTACTACTTGGATTTGGTGCAACCGCAATTTACCCGTATTTAGCGTACGAGTCACTTGTGGCTATGAGCGATACCAAGGTAATTAATAAGTCATACTGTGAAGTTACACTGGCTTATCGTCAAGCAATTAATAAAGGCTTGTACAAAATCATGTCTAAAATGGGCATTAGTACCGTGGCTTCATATCGTTGTTCAATGCTGTTTGAAGCAGTTGGTCTATCGGACGCTATTGTTGAGATGTGTTTTAAAGGCGTGGCGAGTCGTATTAAAGGGGCGTGTTTTAGCGACTTTGATGACGATCAGCAAAGCTTGCATAAACTGGCGCTTAGTAAACGTAAATTATTAAGCCATGGTGGTTTATTTAAGTACGTACACGGCGGCGAGTACCATGCTTACAACCCTGATGTGATTCAAACGTTACAAAAAGCAGTACGTAGCGGCGAGTACAGTGATTACAGCGAATACGCAAAGCTAGTAAATCAACGTCCAGTCGCGACTCTGCGTGATATGTTGGCTTTAAAACTGCCAGAAAAGGGTATAAGTATTGATGAGGTAGAGCCTGCCACTGAGCTTTATAAACGGTTTGACTCAGCCGCCATGAGTATTGGTGCATTATCGCCAGAAGCGCATGAAGCACTCGCAATTGCCATGAATCGTTTAGGTGGCTGCTCAAATTCTGGTGAAGGTGGCGAAGATAAGCTGCGTTACGGTACAGAAAAAAATTCACGTATTAAACAAGTAGCTTCGGGTCGATTTGGTGTCACCCCACATTACTTACGTAGCGCTGATGTTATTCAAATAAAAGTGGCACAAGGCGCTAAACCTGGGGAAGGCGGACAATTACCGGGTGAAAAAGTCACTCCCTATATTGCCAAGCTTCGTTACTCAGTACCGGGTGTGACACTTATTTCACCTCCGCCGCATCACGATATTTATTCTATCGAAGATTTAGCCCAGCTTATTTTTGACTTAAAACAAGTAAACCCGAATGCATTGATTTCAGTAAAACTGGTATCTGAACCGGGTGTTGGCACAATTGCAACCGGTGTAGCAAAAGCGTATGCCGACTTAATTACCATTTCAGGCTATGATGGTGGCACAGGTGCAAGTCCATTAACCTCGGTTAAATACGCTGGCAGCCCATGGGAGTTGGGACTTGCTGAAACACAGCAAGCATTGGTAGAAAATGGCCTTCGCCATCGTATTCGCCTGCAAACAGATGGTGGTTTAAAAACCGGCCTTGATATCATCAAAGCGGCCATTTTAGGCGCCGAAAGTTTTGGCTTTGGCACAGGGCCTATGGTTGCATTAGGCTGTAAATACTTACGAATCTGTCACTTAAATAACTGTGCGACAGGTGTGGCAACACAAGACGAAACATTACGTCAAAAGCATTATCATGGTCTGCCAGAAATGGCGATGAATTACTTTAAGTTCATTGCTCAAGAAGCGCGTGAAATTATGGCAAGTTTAGGGGTTGCAAACCTAACCGATTTAATTGGTCGCTTAGACTTACTCGAAGCCATTGAAGGCAAAACAGCGAAGCAGCAAAAAATAGATTTATCAGCGGTTATCGCTCAGCCAAATAACCCAACAGGTGAAACTCTGTTTTGCAGTGCACCAAATAGCTCGCATTATTTAGGTGAGTTAAATGAGAGCTTACTAGGCAAGGCACAAGAGGCAATAGATAACTCAAGCGGCATTTCATTAGTAAGTCGTATTTGTAATACCGACAGATCAGTAGGTGCCATGCTTTCTGGGTATATTGCTGATAAATACGGTAATCAAGGCATGGCCGCAGATCCGGTAGTTATTGAATTACATGGTACAGCTGGTCAGTCATTCGGTGTATGGAATGCCGGTGGCCTTGAAATGACTTTGGTTGGCGATGCTAACGATTACGTTGGTAAAGGCATGGCTGGCGGTAAGCTAGTTATTCGCCCACCATTGGGTTCGTCATTTGAAAGTCATAAAGCAACAATTATTGGCAATACCTGTTTATATGGTGCAACCGGCGGTAAATTGTTTGCAGCAGGATGTGCAGGCGAGCGTTTTGCTGTACGTAACTCAGGCGTGCAAGCTGTTGTTGAGGGCGTAGGTGATAACGGTTGTGAATACATGACCGGTGGCGTTGTGTGTGTACTTGGTAATGTAGGAGTGAACTTTGGTGCAGGTATGACCGGTGGTTTCGCTTACATTTTAGATGAACGAGGTGATTTTGAGAAACGCATTAACCCAGAGTTGGTTGAAGTGGTTACTTTAGATGACTTAAGTTCACATCAAGAGCATTTACGCGGCTTAATTGCTGATCATTTAGAGCTAACAGGCTCATGCAGAGCAGAAACTATTTTAGCTAACTTTGAACTTTATTTACCGATGTTCAAATTAGTAAAACCTAAATCAAGTGACGTAAAAAGTTTACTCGGGCACCGCGCTCGCAGTAGCGCCGAACTACGTGTTCAGGCGCAATAAGGGGGCAGTATGAGCGAAAATGTATATCAATTTATAGACGTGCAGCGTGTAGACCCACGCAAAAAACCAATCTCGTCGCGTAAAAAATCGTTCGTAGAAATTTATGAACCCTTTTCAGAAAATCAGGTTAATTCACAAGCGGATCGTTGCCTTGATTGTGGTAACCCTTATTGTGAGTGGAAATGTCCAGTACATAACTATATTCCACAATGGTTAAAACTGATCCGTACAGGGCGCATTTTAGAGGCCGCTGAGCTATCGCACCGTACTAACAGTTTGCCAGAAGTGTGTGGACGAGTATGCCCGCAAGACCGCTTATGCGAAGGCTCATGTACATTAGATGAAGAGTTTGGTGCAGTAACAATCGGTAATATTGAAAAATACATCACCGACACCGCGTTTAAAATGGGCTGGAAACCAGACATGTCCTATGTAACATGGACTGATAAAAAAGTTGCCATTATTGGCGCAGGGCCTGCGGGCCTGGGCTGTGCAGATATCTTAGTGCGTAATGGCGTAAAGCCTGTGGTATTTGACCGTCACCCTGAAATTGGTGGGCTGTTAACCTTTGGTATTCCTTCTTTTAAATTAGAAAAAGAAGTCATGCAAAAACGTCGCGAAATATTTACCGAAATGGGTGTTGAATTCAAGCTTAATGTCGAAGTAGGTAAAGACATTAGCATGGATGAAATACTTAATGAGTATGACGCTGTATTTTTGGGCGTGGGGACTTATCAGAGTATGCGAGCGGGGCTTGAGAACGAAGATGCGCCGGGGGTGCATGATGCCCTGCCATTTTTAATTGGTAACACTAACCGTGTTATGGGTTACGATGAGTCTAAACAAGCTTGCATTGATATGGCAAACCAAAAAGTAGTGGTACTAGGTGGTGGTGATACAGCAATGGACTGTGTGCGTACCTCTATTCGTCATAACGCGTTAAAAGTAACGTGTGCTTATCGTCGTGATGAAGAGAACATGCCTGGTTCAAAACGCGAAGTAAAAAATGCCAAAGAAGAGGGCGTCATTTTTACTTATAACGTTCAGCCTAAAGGGATTGTGCTTGATGACAAAGGTGCTGTAGCCGGTGTTAAAATGGTAAAAACTCAGCTTGGCGAGGCAGATGAAAACGGCCGCCGTCGCGCTGAGGAAGTACCGGGTTCAGAGCATATTATTGAAGCCACACAAGTGATTATGGCATTTGGTTTTAAGCCACATAAAATGGATTGGCTAGAGCAGTACGACGTTGAAATTAACCACTGGGGTGGTATTAATGCACCCGAGCAAGGTGAATTTACACATCAAACCACTAATCCTAAAATATTTGCTGGTGGCGATATTGTTCGTGGTTCAGACTTAGTGGTCACCGCTATATTTGAGGGGCGTAACGCTGCAGAAGGCATTATGGATTATTTAAAAGTGTAAATAATGCTTTTGTTAGAATGGAGTCAAAAGCAAACCTTCGGGTTTGCTTTTTTTATTTCCTCAGTTTTACAAACAAAGGTAAATATTTATGGTTCCATAGTCGGTGTTTAAGGTCTACAAAAAGGGACGTAGGTTTTGACCTAGCTATTTACAATTATAAGATTTTACAAATAAAAAAGCCCGCAATACATAGATTGTGGGCTTTTTTAAACGCGCTGTTAGTTAATCCATCGAGAAGTGATCTAGGCTCGGTTTCACTCTGGCTTGTCGGCGTTTCACACTTTTATAGCAAATAACGTTACAAACAAGCTGTAGGCCAATAACTAACCAACTTAGTGTTATTAAGCCACTAATAGCTGTGCTGCTAAAAACTAACATAACAGCAATAACAATATGTACAATTAATGCCACATTTAAAAAGCGATATAAGCTCTGCTTAAATTGTGTATGTTTAAACTTACTAAAAACAGCCAAAAGTATACTGACAATCAGTAGCAGCCAGTTAATTGCTAAGCCAAAATAAATGACCGTCGTTTGCATTAATGTATCCTCACCGTATCAAGGTAACGCACTATAAAGCGATTCACTTTATCCGTGCGCTTTTATAAGCTCTTTTGCATTTGCTTTAGCTGTTTTGCTAATGTTATCACCACCCAGTAATCGAGCAATCTCATTTACTCGACCATCTTTATTCAATGCCAGCATATGCGTAAATGTTTCACCGTCTGCAATTTCTTTGGCAACAAAAAACTGCTGATGAGCGCTACTGGCCACTTGCGGTAAATGGGTTACACAAATTACTTGCGTAGACTTACCTAGTTGGCGCAGTAGTTTACCAACAGCAGCAGCTGTTGGGCCAGAAATACCAACATCCACTTCATCAAATATAAGCGTAGGGGTCGTGACTTTTTGCGCAATAATAACCTGAATAGCCAAACTAATGCGTGATAGCTCACCACCCGAGGCTACTTTTGCTAAAGGTTGCAATGGTTGCCCTGGGTTTGTTGATACTAAAAACGAAACATTATCAAAGCCTAAGCTATTTGGAGCGCGATCGTTTTGTGCAGTCAATGCTATTTCAAATACGCCATTTTCCATAGATAGATTAGCCATGCTTTCGCTGATCAATCCATTTAATGTATTCGCATACTGGTGGCGACTTGCACTTAATTGTTCACTGGCGTTTTGATAATCCTCAAGGGCATGTTCAATTTCACCTTCAAGTTGCTCAAGACGTGAGCTGTTATTACTTATCGACTCAAGCTCTTGTGCAATAGTTTGATGAAATCCAACGAGCTCTTGGGGTTTTATATGGTGTTTTCTGGCTAAGTCCATTGCACCACTGAGTCTATTTTCTACTTCAGTTAATCGCTGAGGATCCAAGTCGGCTTGTTCAGTGTAATTACGAACTTCTCGGCTTGCTTCTTCAACTTGAACAGCGGCTTCTGATAATAATGTTGCCACACTGGCTAAGCTTTCATCATACTGTGCAAGTTCAGTAAATTGTTGGGCGCTGTGCTGTATAATGGAACACGCATTTTGTTCATCATTTTCATATAAATGCTGCAACTCGCGCTGGCAGACTTGCAATATAGTTTGGCTATTGCTGAGTTTATAATGTTCGGCTTCTATTTGCTCAAATTCATCTGCCTGCAATGCAAATTCATCAAGCTCTGCGACTTGATACTCCAATAGTTGCTTTTGTGCGGCTTGTTGCTGCTGCTGTTGTTCTAGCTGTTTAAATTCTTTTTGTAAGTCAGCAAATTGTTTATAACGCTGGCTTACAGCATTAACAAGATTATGATGGCCTGCATATGCATCGAGTAATTGTAGCTGATGCTCTGCCTTTAATAGGTGCTGGTGCGCATGTTGACCATGAATAGAAATTAAATATTGGCCTAGCTCTTTTAGTTGTGCAGCGGTAACTGGGCTGCCATTAATGTAGCTTTTACTGCGACCATTTTTACAAACAACTCGACGAAGTAAACATTCGTTGTCGTCGTTATTAAGCATGTTCTCTTCTAAAAAAGCATGAGCGAGTGGTAAATTGCTTAAATCAAATTGTGCACTTACCTCTGCTTTATCAGTACCTGGGCGCACAGCAGACGCTTCTGCTCGCTCTCCAAGACACAATGATAATGCATCAATGGCGATTGATTTACCTGCTCCCGTTTCACCGGTGATAGCGGTCATACCCGAATGCCATTCTGTGCTTAAATTACTTACGATTGCAAAATTTTTAATTTCTAAACCAATTAACATACTGTTCATCCATCCAGTGAATTAACTGTTAATTTATACAGTGTTTTGGTTTTTTGCAAATTAAATTTCTATATTTTAAGCAAGGCTGGACTCAATTAATGTTTTTTTTTCTTCATCAATAGGGAGGTTTTCATCGTTAAGGTCAATACTATCAACTGGTTGCGCTATGTCTTCAGTTTTTAACTTTAAAATTAGCGTAGGAAGGACTTCTTGATAAAAGTTTTTATTATATAAAATACCTTGAGCTGGTAACTCTGCTATGAAATATTGAGTGGTATCGGAAAAAGCTTGGCTGTTATTATTTTTATAGGTTTTTATTAGTTCTTCGTTAAGTATATTAATAAGTAAATCGCATAGCGATTCTAGCTTATTTAAATTTTCATCAGTGTGTGGCTGTACCACAAAAAAATTACTGACAACGGCTTGAATTCGAGGAAGGTGTTTAGCACTAATGACTTTTGCATCAAGTAACTCGTTAAGTTTTATTTTTAAACGTGATTGAGTACTTGCAACGCGCTCGTTAAACAGCTTTTTCTTTGCTTCAATAGTCTTTTTACGATTACTTTCAATGAGTAAGTAACTGCCAAGTAAAGTAATTAACAATAATAAAGCAAGAAATACTACATAAGTCATTGCTACAATTTCCTGATGGTGATGATTAATAATCTAGCCCGATATTTTGCTCTAAAGTTGCATGTTTGGCAATAACTGAGAGATTGTTTATCTTTTGGGGTGAAACATGCACACTCAAAGAGACTCAGCCTTGCCTACCTGTTTAGAGGCAAGGGATATGAGCATGCGCAGTAGTTTTAATCGCTTTTTACTTTGTCCACTCGATTAACTATCTCTTGCTGCGATTACATCGCCTCTCAATTAAACAACTCTCAGTCCTAAAAGCTCAACCGTTTTTAGTATAAACGGCTACCCCAGTTTAACTTCTTACGAAGCACATTATAATAAGAGTAATTTTTTGGGTGAATTAACCGTAATTTTCTATCTGCTTTGCGAATAACGACCTCATCACCGGGTAATACGGCAAGTACAACATGGCTGTCGCAACTTACCTGTAAGCTATCGGTATTTTCTAAACTAAGCTTTAAACGTACTTCGTTATCGGCATCTACCACTAAAGGGCGGCTTGATAAAGTATGCGGGAACATAGGAACCAATGACATGGCGTTGAGTTCTGGGGTTAAAATAGGGCCGCCGCCCGATAAAGAGTAGGCTGTTGAACCTGTTGGAGTCGATACAATTAATCCATCAGAGCGTTGTGAGAATACAAAATCATCGTTAATAAATGCTTCAAACTCAATCATGTGTGCTACTTTATCAGCATGAAGCACCGCTTCGTTTACTGCCGAATTAGCGCTTTTAAGTTCGTTATGACGGTACACTTCTACTTCTAATAAAAAACGTTTTTCTTCAATGTAATCGCCACTGAGTACTTGTTCTAAACTGCCTTCAAATCCTTCTGGATTTAAATCGGTTAAAAAGCCTAAATTGCCTCTGTTTACACCGATTACCGCAATATCAAAACGAGCGAGTACTCTTGCAGCGCCAAGCATATTGCCATCACCACCAACCACAATGGCTAAATCGGCGCGCGCTCCCAAATCAACGAGTTTTACGAGCTTCTCCTCAGGTACATCACTAAGTTGACCTCCCGTGCGTTTTTCAACAATCACCTCAAAGCCTAAAGCTAATAAAAACGTATGTAATCGTTGTAACGTAGCGGCTGCATTAGGATGATTTGGCTTACCAATCAAGCCAATAGTGTTAAAGGGAGAGTCCATAATAAATACACTGAAAGTTTCGGTATTGGTAGAGTAACCTAAAACAGAAGTGTTTGAAAACACAGATCTTAGGGTCTGTTGTCCTTTCAATGCGAAACAGACACTGACTGAAGGGTTTTGACTAGAGGCGATTAACTTTTTGTTTTCGGTTTTCACTTCGGCCACTAGGTTACAAAGCTCGTATCGCGATTAAATCGCCCCTAGTTTGAACAAATTTTAATCCGCAAAAATAACAGAGCTTAATAGTGACTAATTGATTTAATTAATTCACTGTAAAATTTAGATTTATTAAATTTCTTATACTTGAAATAATAATACCTAGCCCTGATATAACAGTCATGCGTAAAGATGTAGATAACATGAAATTAAATCCTCGAGACCAGCAAATTTTTGCCGCTGTTATGAGCCTGTACTGTAATGGTGATGGCTTACCTGTGCCTTCAACAAAAATTGCAAAACAAAAAGGTATGGCGGTGTGTTCTGCCACTGTTCGCAACGCGATGGCACGCCTTGAAAAAATAGGCTTATTGTATTCACCACATACATCTGCAGGACGAGTCCCCACCAATGATGGCTTTGACTATTGGTTTGATGAGTTTTTTACTTTGGGTGCTATTGCTAATTATTGGCAGCCTGAGCAGGCTGAGCTAGTCGAATTGGCACATGGCTTGAGTCAACGTTATCAAGTATGCTGTTGTGTGGGGCTACCACAAGTTAGAACTCAGCAGGTATTTAGAGTAGAAGTACTCGACTTTGACGCTAATAACTGGCTTATCTTACTTTTAGACAGAGCAGGGCAAAGCCATAATATTTGCATTAACAAGCCTGATGATCCCAGTGACGGCCAACGCTACGAGTTTGCTACTTGGCTTAACACTGTATTTAGCCAGCAAACGCTCATTGAAGGGCTATACAGAATGCAGGCCATGGCAAATACGGCACCGCGTAATTGTCATGACTCTTTAACTCAATGGACGCGTGAGTTAAGCCAAAAATTAGGCTCAGATAACAGTATTGTGGTGGGCGAAAACTACCTTTATAAAAAAATAGATTGTGAGCAAAGTCTTAATATTGGTGTTTCATTTTTAAATTTTGTGGAAGATAAGCTCGCATTTAAAAACGGGGTCTCTATACTCAGTGCTGAAAATTTACCTTTTAGTACTTGTGATGATCTCATTGTGATCACTGTGCCGTACTTTCAAAATCAGGAATATCAAAGTCGTTTTTGTGTTATTTGTCCGAAATCAGCGCAATTAGAGAAAATAATCCAAGAATTTAAATTATTAGAGCCATCGGGCTCTTGAATCTTTTTATTCAATCCCCATAATTACCGCAGTTGTAAAGAATTGGAGCGTATATTTTATGTCTGAGCAGACACAAAACCCAGAGCAAGAAGTAGAATTGAACGAAGAAGTGGCGCAAATGGAAGCCGACGTTGAGGCTGCAGTAGAAGCAGCAGAACAACACGCCGAGCAAGAGCAAAGCCCTGAAGCAGAAATTGCAATGTTATATGCTGAGTTAGAAGCGGCAAAACAAACTATTGCAGATCAGAAAGATAGCGTCGTTCGCGCTGCTGCTGACGTTGACAATATGCGTCGTCGTGCTGCACAAGATGTTGAGAAAGCGCACAAATTTGCACTTGAAAAATTTGCTAACGAATTACTTCCTGTTATAGATAACTTAGAGCGTGCTATTGAGTTCTCTGATAAAGAAAATGAAACGCTTAAGCCTTTGTTAGAAGGTATTGATATGACAGTAAAAAGCTTTAACGATGCAGTGGCTAAATTTGGCGTTGAAATTGTAAACCCACAAGGTGAGCAGTTTAACCCAGATTTTCATCAAGCAATGTCGATTCAGCCAAGTAATGATGTGACGCCGAATACTGTGTTAGCAGTAATGCAAAAAGGTTACACATTAAACGGTCGTTTATTACGTCCTGCAATGGTTATGGTATCTAAAGCAGCTGATGCTTAATTAAGTATACAATTAAAAAATGCCTCATTATGAGGCATTTTTTTTGTCTTTAAAATAATGAACTAACTGCACTAGGATAGTGAGTACAACTGCGCTGAACATTAAACTTGAAAATGGAACTGCACTTTGTGCATGCATTACCGCTAATATAGGGCCTACTAATGCGCCACTACCAAAACGTAAGGTGCCAATAACCGCCGTTGCAGTCCCTGTATTTTGCTCAAATTTCATCAAAATCAATGAATCTGCGTTACTTGCTATTATACCTAGGCTCATCATCAACGGAGCAATAGCCGCAACAATAAAGTAAAGTGACAAGTTTAATACGCTAAAGCTAAGTAATGCTGCGCCAGAGATAAAGCCACACATTAAGCCATAATAAAGCATTTTGCGTGAGCCAATACGTGGCACTACGCGAGTATTTAAAAAATTACCAAACATCAACGCCATTACATTAAAAGCGAATAACAGGCCAAACAATTGTTCTGATACTTTAAATAGGTCGAGGTAAATATAAGGGACGGACGTTAAAAAGCAAAAAAAGCCAAACGACACAAACATCGAGCTTAAAATATCGGCGCGGGCGTGCGTATTACTTAATACCACTTTATAACTTGAGAAGAATAATGCTAATCCTTTTCGCTCATTTTTAAATATTGGAATATCGATTAAGTAACGTTGCACAAAAAGTAAAATAACAAAGCTATAGGTCGCTAAAACAATAAAAATAGTCGACCATACCGAAAAGCCTAAAATGACCGAGCCGATAGAGGGGGCAAGTAACGGTGCTATCATCATAATCATAGACACGTAAGACATACCTTTAGCAGTATTTTTTTGATATATATGCCTAATGATCCCAGGGACGACAACCGTAGCGGCCGCGCCTGTAAATGCCTGTACAGCTCTTAACAGCCAAAAAGTATGCACTTCAGTGGTAAATGCTAACGCCAGTGAACTTAAGCCAAATAAACTGAGACCTATCCGTGCCAGTTTACGCCTGCCAATTTGATCGGCTATGGGGCCAAAAAATAACATGCCCAATGCATAACCCGCTAAGTATATACTCAACGATATTTGAACATTTGGCATGCTGGTATTGAGATCATTGGCAATCACCAGCATCGCCGGTAAATACATATCAATGGCTAAAGGCGTGATCGCGACAATACTGGCTAATAAAGGCAATAAAATACGGGTATTAAAAGAAGAAGCCGAAGCGCTCATTTAAAAACTCAAAACAACGAATATAGGCCCAGCATTATAGCAGGGCAATAGCCTTGGATAAACTTAGTTTGCCTGCTAACTTAATTGTTTAATTGCAAAAAGCAAAGATTTTAAACTAACACCGCGTTTGCTATTCTATACTTAGTAACAAACTTTTTTAGGGTAACACAATGAAAAAATTGGTTTTGGTAGTTCTAGCCAGTGCAGTATTAGCAGGTTGTAAAACATCACCAACTGGGCGAACGCAAATTGCGCTTTACTCAGATCAACAAATGACTCAAATGGGTACTGCCAGTTTTGCAGAGATGAAAAAAACGCAGCCGATAAATAAAGATCCAAAAGTAAACAGTTACGTCAATTGCATTGCTGAAAAAGTAGTGGCCGTGCTTCCTACAGAATATGCATCTCAAAATTGGGAAGTGGTGGTATTTGAAGATGAATCTGCAAACGCCTTTGCATTGCCTGGCGGTTATATTGGTGTACATACGGGGCTCTTAAAAATAGCCACAAATCAAGATCAGGTTGCCACTGTTTTAGGTCATGAAGTTGGACACGTGATTGCTGAGCATTCAAATGAACGGGTCTCACAAAGTTCTATTTTACAAACGGGTATGCAGCTGGGCAATGCGGCGCTTGAAATGGGTAACGTGCAATACCGTAATGAAATTATGCAAGGCCTTGGTTTAGGCGCTCAATATGGTGTGGTTTTACCCTTTAGTCGCTCACATGAGTCAGAGGCAGATACAATTGGTTTAGATCTTATGGCGCAAGCAGGGTTTAATCCCAAAGAGTCTGTAACACTTTGGCAAAATATGAGCCAAGCGGGCAGTGGGGCTACGCCAGAGTTTTTATCAACTCACCCAGCACCAACGAGCCGTATTGCAAATTTACAATCGCAAATGAGTAAAGCGCTTAGCGAGCAAAAAACAGCTAAAGCACAAGGTAAAAATCCGCAGTGTAAGTTGTGATCAGCCATAAAAAAACCTGTCTAATGACAGGTTTTATTTTTTATAATTAAAACATTCAATTATATATTAGAAAGTCCACTCTAAATGAACTTGCGGTACTGATTCACTAACATCAGTACCAAATTTATTGTGCCAGTATTGCCATTCCATACCTAACAGTAAGGTATTTTCTTTCATTTCTAGCGCATGTCCCATATCCCATACAATAATAGGTTGGGCTAAAAACCAAGCACGCACATCGTTACCAAACTCATCTTTTCGTTCAGCAATGTACTCTGCATGTCCTTTTACGTTAAACTTTTGCGAGCCAATCATGAACGGGTAATCAAAGGCTACATCAAACATCCAGCTGTTAGTTTCAATGGGTGCACCGCCTTTTGCAACGCCTTCGCTATCATCAATGTATGCACTGATAAGGGTTGAAAAGAAATTAAAACCAGGCACATCCCAGCTTAATTTTACGCCTGGTAAATATTTAACTACTTTGGCATCGCCTGCAGCATTAATACCCATGGTTAGGCCAACATCAACAAGCGCCCCTGACGCTACTTTTTCGTCCATTACCGCAGATAAACTAAGGGTAGAGTAACCTTCAAAGTAAAAGTCTTGATCTTGAAAGCCATCATCGTTGCTGTCGGTACTGTAATCAATAAAGAAAAAGTTATCGCCATAATCATGCCCAGAAGCATGCTCAATTGAGTACACCGTGGTATTAGATTTTTGTTCAGTAAATGGGTTTTTGTGGTTGCCGTTATTAATATGAAGCGCCGTATTGCTCCAATTAGCAGCGGTAGCTGTTGAACTTAATGCACACGCACTTAGTGCAACGAGAGGAAGTAAGTTTTTAATTTTCATAACCATATTTTATGTGACACGCTGAATATCACATTATAGCAAACACGGTTAATTTGTTAATTATTTATTGTGATAAACAGTGCATTAGCACGCAGCTAATACACTGTAAAAAGGGAGATTATGCTTTATTGCGGCGCAAACAAATAACAGCAATAGCAGTAAAGGCTAAAATAAAGCAGTAGTAAGATGAGGTTGAAACATCCCACGGGCTAATTTTAAATGTAGCACCGAGTAATAATGCTTGCGCGCCATAAGGTAAAGACCCTTGGGTAACACAGGCAAAAATATCTAATAAACTGGCAGAACGTTTACCACTAATTTCGCCATCATCAGCCAGTTTTTTAGCAATAGGGCCTGTCACAATAATAGACACGGTATTATTGGCAATACACATATTACTGGTGACAACTAATGCCGCGATCCCTAACTGATCGGCTACTTTACGGTGCCATTTGGCAATAACTTTAGTAATAGCTTGAATTTTTTGAGCGATATAGTCGAGGCCGCCATTAATACGAATAAACTCAGAGAGGCCACCAATAAACATAGACAGTAAAAATATTTCCTGCATTTCACTAAAGCCTTTGTAAATATCTTTTACAAAGCTTGCACCTTCATAGCTGCCGGTAAAGCCCATTAATGCGGCAAACACAATACCGCTTAACAGCACTACAAACACATTAAAGCCCATTACCGCCAGGACTAAAATAAAGGCATAAGGAAGTACTAATAAAATATCGTAGTCTTTGGTATCAACTACTTGTGCTGCAGGCGTTAAAAATAATAGCAATGCAATAGTGAGTATGGCGGCCGGAACAGCAATTTTAAGGTTTTCTTTAAACTTATCTTTCATTTCACAGCCTTGCGTACGCGTAGCAGCAATCGTGGTGTCAGAAATTATTGATAAGTTATCACCAAACATAGCACCAGATACAATGGTACCGGCCATTAAAGCAGGATCAATTCCTGTTTTAATAGATACTGCATAGGCAATTGGGCCAATAGCACCAATAGTTCCCATTGATGTGCCCATAGCAGTAGAAATAACCGCCGCTATTAAAAACAAACCAGGTAGTAGTAACGAAGGGGGAATAAGTGAAAGTCCGGCATTAACAACCGCATCTACACCGCCGGTAGCACCAGCAACCGCCGAAAAAGCACCCGCTAGTAAGTAAATAAGACACATGGTAATAATATTGTTATTACCTACGCCCTTTATAAAGGTTTCTACGCTTTGGTTGATGCTGGTTTTATTTAAAATAAAGGCTAAAACAATCGCGGGTAAAATAGCGACTGGTGCTGGGAGTTGATAAAACGCGTAATCAACCCCTTGAGATTGTAAATATAAGCCTGAGCCTAAAAAAATAGCAACAAAGGTGAGTAGGGGAAGCAAAGAAAATCTTGCTTTATTTTTATCAAATGATGGCTGCATCATAATCCTCGTTAATTATTCATAGCAATCGAAGTCGATTGATATATTAAACAGCCAAAGCATCCCTCTTTTAGCTGAATTTAGTTGTTTGTTTTACTATCTAACCAGATAAGTAATCCAACAGCGCCCGCAAGCCAAAGACCAAATCGGCGCAAAAAAAGAAGTTTAAATGTATAGATGGCTAAATGCAAAGACTATCTGTTATTATTATGAGGGTCTGTTGATCTTTCAAGGTTAAATTTGCAGCAGTCTGTTTGGTATTTAGGCAAGGCAGAGCCTATGTGGTGTGGTTGTTCCCCATAAATAGGCGATAACGCATCATCAATGCCAAACAGGCGCTGCCCGAAGGGTTCTGCCTAGGGGCGATTTACTCTTTGTTGCTCGGTTTTTACTTAGCCCACTAGGTTACAAACCTCGCGCCACGATTAAACCGCTCCTAGTTTGAACAAATTTTAATCCGCAAAGGTCAACAGACCCTAAAATAATCGAAGCTTTTTTATAAGCTTTCCTGACTATTACATGAGTTTTAGATAAAATCTAGCTAACTAAAAAATACATAGGTTGTAAAAAGATGAATCGAGTAGGTGTGTTTGGTGCGAATGGCCGTATGGGACTGGCACTTGTAGAAGCAGCAACAATCAATAAAAATTCACAATTAGCGGCGGCCTATGTGCGCAGTCAGTCACCGTTATTAGACCTGCCCGTTAATCAGCTTAATAGCGCAGCGGCAAAAGAGATTAAGTTTAGCAGTGAACAGCAGGTTGAAAATGTAGATGTGCTTATAGACTTTACTTTGCCTGAAGGCATGAGAAATCATTTAAAAACAGCCGTTGAGCAAAAAACACCTATGGTAATTGGCACCACCGGCTTAACTCATGACGATATGGCGCTATTAACGGATGCCGCTAAACATATTCCGATTGTATTTGCGCGTAATTATAGCGTGGGCGTAAATTTACTGCTTAACTTAGTGCAAACGGCAGCGACAAAACTAGGCGATGATTTAGATATAGAAATTTTTGAAGCACATCATCGTCATAAAATTGATGCGCCATCGGGCACTGCACTTGCCATTGGCGAGTCGATTGCTCAGGCAAAAGGATGGGATCATGATGAGGTTGCCGTTTATGATCGCAACAACATAGAGCAGGCCAAATCACAAAATGAAATTGGTTATTCGGTGCTAAGAGGCGGTGATATAGTAGGTGAACACACGGCCTACTTCGCTACAATGGGCGAAAGACTTGAATTAACCCATAAAGCAAGTTCGCGAATGACCTTCGCGCTAGGTGCTATAAGAGCTGCGCAGTGGTTGAAAAATAAACCTGCAGGACTTTATGATATGCAAGATGTGCTAGATTTAAAGTAGTTAAGTTCCTTTTTTAACGCTTTGGAGTGGTTTTTTGCTATAACCACTTATTTATTACAATTTACTAATTAGCGTTAGACCTAAAAGCCAACTTCATGTAGAATGCAGCCAATTTGCCAAAAATTACTAAATGCGTGTTTCCAATTATACTCATATGGTTAGCAAAACCGGGGTTTGTGTGGGAATGAAAAGAGTTTTAGGCAAGAAAAATGAATGAAGGTTTAGTGGTTTACATCGGCATCATTTAAGACTGCGTAAAACAATTTAAGCTCACAGAAATCAGGTTTTGACCAATTATCTGAGTATTGGCGGGGTGTTAAGCAATTTGCTTACTCCCGTTTTTTACTGTTAGGAGGTTTAACTTGACTAAATCCGCTCTGTTAGTCCTAGAAGACGGCACAGTGTTTCGCGGTACTGCAATCGGCGCTGACGGCATGTCAGTCGGTGAAGTAGTATTCAATACGTCTATGACTGGTTATCAAGAAATTTTGACTGATCCATCGTACGCGGAACAAATCGTAACTTTGACGTACCCACATATCGGTAATACGGGTACCAACAGCGAAGACGAAGAAGCGAGTCATATTTGGGCTAAAGGCCTAGTGATCCGTGATTTGCCACTGCTAGCGAGTAATTTTCGTAACGAGCAATCGTTAGATGATTACTTAAAAGAACGTAATATTTTAGGTATTGCGGACATCGACACCAGAAAACTAACCCGTATTTTGCGTGATAAAGGCGCACAAAATGGCTGTATCGTTGCCGGTGACGAACTAGACGAGAAAAAAGCGCTTGAAGCTGCGCAAGCCTTCCCAGGCTTAAAAGGCATGGATTTAGCAAAAGTTGTCTCAACCAAGGAAAATTTTGAGTGGCGCGAATCAAGCTGGACATTAGGCGAAGGGTTTAAAACCTTACACGCTGATGATGAAAAGTTTCATGTTGTTGCCTACGACTTCGGTGTTAAACGTAATATTTTACGTATGCTTGTAGATCGTGGTTGTAAACTAACGGTTGTACCCGCTCAAACCTCTGCCGCTGACGTACTAGCATTAAACCCTGATGGTATTTTCTTATCAAATGGCCCTGGCGATCCTGAGCCATGTACTTATGCCATTGATGCAATTAAAACCTTTTTAGAAACCGATACGCCAATTTTTGGTATTTGTTTAGGGCATCAACTATTAGCGCTTGCCTCAGGTGCTAAAACAGTAAAAATGAAGTTTGGCCACCATGGTGGTAACCACCCAGTTAAAGATCTTGAGCGCGATGTCGTAATGATCACCGCACAAAACCATGGTTTTGCTGCAGATGAAGCCACATTACCAGATAACCTACGTGCAACGCATAAATCGTTATTTGACGGCACATTGCAAGGTATTCACCGTACAGATAAACCAGCATTTAGCTTCCAAGGTCACCCAGAAGCGAGTCCTGGTCCGCACGATGCAGCCCCATTATTTGACCACTTCATCGATTTGATGCAAGCGCGTAACCACTAATTTAACCGGAGTAATAATGCCAAAACGTACCGACATAAAAAGCATTCTTATCTTAGGCGCAGGCCCAATTGTAATTGGTCAAGCTTGTGAATTTGACTACTCTGGTGCTCAAGCGTGTAAAGCACTAAGAGAAGAAGGCTATCGAGTTATATTAGTTAACTCAAACCCAGCAACTATCATGACTGACCCAGAAATGGCCGATGCAACATACATCGAACCAATTCACTGGGAAGTGGTAGAAAAAATCATTGAAAAAGAAAAGCCAGATGCTGTCCTGCCTACAATGGGTGGCCAAACAGCATTAAACTGTGCGCTTGATTTAGACAAGCATGGTGTATTGGCTAAGCATGGCGTTGAGCTTATTGGCGCAACAGCCGATGCAATCGATAAAGCAGAAAACCGTGAGCGCTTTGATGTTGCTATGCGTAACATCGGCCTAGAATGTCCACGTGCTGAAATTGCCCATTCAATGGATGAAGCGCGCGATACCATGACCCGTATCGGCTTACCGTGTATTATTCGTCCTTCTTTCACAATGGGCGGCACCGGCGGCGGTGTGGCTTACAACATGGAAGAGTTTGAAGAAATCTGTGAGCGCGGTTTAGACCTTTCACCAACCAGCGAGTTATTAATAGATGAGTCGTTAATTGGTTGGAAAGAATACGAAATGGAAGTTGTTCGTGACAAAAAAGACAACTGTATTATCGTCTGTTCTATTGAAAACTTTGACCCAATGGGTGTGCACACAGGTGACTCAATCACTGTGGCTCCAGCACAAACATTAACCGACAAAGAATACCAAATCATGCGTAATGCCTCTATGGCCGTATTGCGTGAAATTGGTGTTGAAACCGGCGGTTCAAACGTACAATTTGGTGTAAATCCCGTTGATGGCCGTATGGTTATCATTGAAATGAACCCACGTGTATCACGTTCATCGGCACTGGCCTCTAAAGCAACCGGTTTCCCTATTGCTAAAATCGCCGCTAAGTTAGCGGTAGGCTACACGTTAGATGAGCTTCAAAACGATATCACTGGCGGTAAAACCCCAGCGTCGTTTGAACCGTCAATCGATTACGTTGTAACAAAAATTCCTCGCTTTAACTTTGAAAAATTTGCCGGTGCAAACGACCGTTTAACGACGCAAATGAAATCAGTGGGCGAAGTAATGGCGATTGGTCGTAACCAACAAGAGTCATTACAAAAAGCATTACGTGGTTTAGAAGTAGGCGCAACAGGCTTTAACCCAATTGTGGCACTTGATGACCCTAAAGCAAAAGAAAAAATCATTCGTGAATTACGTGAGCCAGGTGCAGAGCGTATTTGGTACATTGCCGATGCAATGCGCCATGGTATGAGCGTTGAAGATGTATTTGAATTAACTAAGATTGACCCTTGGTACTTAGTGCAAATTGAAGACATTTTAAAAGACGAAGCTAAAATTAGTGACGTTGGCATGGCTGGCCTAAATGCAGACTTTTTACGCAAACTTAAGCGTAAAGGTTTTGCCGACCCGCGTATTGCTGAAATTGCCGGTGTTTCTGAAGCTGAAATTCGTAAAAAACGTCATCAACTAAATATTGTGCCAGTGTACAAACGTGTTGATACGTGTGCAGCAGAATTTAGCTCAGACACAGCTTACATGTACTCATCGTACGATGAAGAGTGTGAAGCAAACCCAACAGACAAAGACAAAATCATGGTTATCGGTGGCGGTCCTAACCGTATCGGCCAAGGTATTGAATTTGATTACTGTTGTGTTCACGCAGCCCTTGCGCTTCGCGAAGACGGCTACGAGACCATCATGGTTAACTGTAACCCTGAAACGGTATCTACCGATTACGACACATCTGATCGTTTATACTTTGAGCCAATTACGCTTGAAGACGTACTAGAAATCGTCCGTGTTGAAAAACCAAAAGGCGTAATCGTGCAGTACGGTGGTCAAACACCACTTAAATTAGCGCGTGAGCTTGAAGCGAATGGCGTGCCAGTGATTGGTACTTCTCCTGATGCGATTGACCGTGCAGAAGACCGTGAGCGTTTCCAACAGTTAGTAGAGCGTCTTGATTTACTACAGCCAGAGAACGCAACGGTAACATCAACTGAAGAAGCACTACTTAAATCAGTTGAAATTGGTTTCCCACTGGTTGTGCGCCCATCGTACGTATTAGGCGGCCGCGCAATGGAAATTGTATACGACGAGCAAGATTTACGTCGCTACATGACCGAAGCCGTGTCAGCATCAAACGAGGCACCAGTATTACTTGACCGTTTCTTAGATAACGCAATTGAAGTTGACGTTGACGCAATTTGTGACGGCGAGCAAGTAATTATTGGCGGTATCATGGAGCACATTGAACAAGCGGGTGTTCACTCAGGTGACTCAGCATGTTCATTACCAGCACATTCTTTATCTCAAGAAGTGCAAGATGTAATGCGCAAGCAAGTAACCGATATGGCACTTGAGCTTGGCGTAGTTGGCTTAATGAATACACAGTTTGCTGTAAAAGATGGCAAAGTGTACTTAATTGAAGTAAACCCACGTGCAGCACGTACAGTACCGTTTGTATCTAAAGCAACGGGTGTAGCACTTGCAAAAGTAGCTGCGCGTTGTATGGCGGGTCAGTCACTGGCAAGCCAAGGCATTACTAAAGAAGTGATCCCTCCATATTACAGCGTTAAAGAAGTGGTTTTACCATTTGCTAAGTTCCAGGGTGTGGATCCTATCCGTGGCCCAGAGATGCGTTCAACAGGTGAAGTGATGGGTGTTGGCGATACTTTCGCCGAAGCGTTCGCAAAAGCACAATTAGGTGCAAGCAACACTTTACCACGTGGTGGTCGCGCGTTACTATCTGTACGTAATAGCGATAAGCCACGTATTGTAGAACTAGCTAAAACCATGACAGACCTTGGTTTTGAGCTAGATGCAACAGGTGGAACAGCTGCTGCACTTGAAGATGCTGGAATTACGGTTCGCCGTGTAAATAAAGTATATGAAGGTCGTCCGCACATTCTTGATAGAATCAAAAATGGCGAGTATAGCTATATCGTTAATACCACCGAAGGTCGCCAAGCGATTGAAGATTCGAAGGTGTTACGTCGTGGTGCATTGCAGCACAAAACCAATTATACTACGACATTGAATGCGGCATTTGCTAACTGTACTGCTAACCAAGCAGATGACCGCAGTAAAGTGACGTCTGTTCAAGAACTACACCTGCGATTGAACTAAGGAAATGTGCCAAGGCCGTAACCACGGCCTTGGGATTAAGTGAGAAAAGTATGCAATCAATTCCAATGACAGTTCGTGGCGCAAAATTATTGCGCGATGAACTTAACGAATTAAAAACTGTTACCCGTCCAAAAATTGTATCTGATATTGCTGATGCACGTGAACACGGTGACTTAAAAGAAAATGCTGAGTATCACGCTGCGCGTGAGCAACAGGGTTTTTGTGAAGGCCGTATTCAAGAAATTGAAGCAAAACTTTCAAACATGCAGATGATTGACGTAACAAAGATGCCTAATACAGGTAAAGTGATTTTTGGTACTACAGTAACCATCGTTAATGTTGAAACCGACGCTGAAGTTAAATATCAGATTGTTGGCGATGATGAAGCAGATATTAAAAGTAATTTAATCTCTGTCAATTCACCAATTGCTCGCGGCTTAATTGGTAAACAAGCGGATGACGCTGTGATTATCAAAACGCCAAAAGGTGATGTAGAGTACGAAATCATTGAGGTTGAGTATATTTAATTAGTTAACTCACTTTAACGTTTTATAAAAACCAGTGCTTAGCAATAAGCACTGGTTTTTTTATGCTTGGTTTTTATATTTGGTTTAGATACCGGTCAATTATTATTCATTGTTTGTAAATGTAGACTATGTTGTTATGGTAGTAACCTATTCTTCAATAAGGAAATAATATGGCAAATATACTGTATCCAGCACCTTTAAAAGTGGGATCTAAAATCGCCGTGTGTTCTTTATCAGCGGGGATCAAATCAAAATATCACCCACGGTTAGACATCGTCATTAATGGCTTAAAACATCGAGGTTATGAGGTTGTTGAAGGGGAGTTTTTACGTCAAAACGAGCCGCGAACTCAACTTACTGCTAAGCAGCATGCCAAGCAATTAATGGACTTTTTATTGGATGATAAAATAGATGCGATTATGCCGCCAATGGGCGGAGAGCTGGCAATGGAAATATTGCCGTTACTTGATTTTGGCGCAATTAAAAATGCCAAACCTAAATGGTTGGTGGGTTATTCAGATGTCAGCACGATTGCTTGTGCACTGACAGCAAAATGTAATTGGGCAACACTGCATAGCGCCAATTTAATTCAGTTACACCCCGATGAAAAAGATCCGTATTGTTTACAAATTTTTGAAAGTCTAAGCTATGAGGCTAATAGTGAGTTTGAGCAAGCCCCCTCGACTTACCATCAACATAGCAAGCCTGATTATGCACAAAACCCAAACGTATTATTTGATCACAGCGCGCCAACCCAGTGGCAATGTTTAAATTACACCGATAAACGCAGTATCGAAATGTCAGGGCGATTGTTTGGTGGGTGTCTTGATACGGTTGGGCTGTTGCTTGATTCGCCTTTTTTAGCACTGCATGAGTTTAAAAAGCATAATGCCTCGCAAGGTATTGTGCTTTATTTAGAAAGCGCAGAGCTCACGCCTGCGACGGTTGCACGGTTTTTATTGTCACTCAAATTAGCCGGTATGTTTGATGATATAAACGGGGTGATTATTGGCCGCCATGTAACCTTACAGGGGCAAGATCCGGGGTTTGATTATCGCCAAGGCTTAAATGCCGCTTTTGGCGGGTGTTTATTTCCGGTGATCATTGATGCCGATATTGGTCACATCCCTCCTAATTTAAATTTAATCAATGGAGCTTTATGCACTGTTACCGCAGATGTTGATCAAGGCAAAGTTATTAGTGCGTCTGTGGTCACAAAACTAGCCTAATAAAGTGAGCTGCTCACTAACAATTTAAAGTGAGCAGCTTTGACTTATAAAACCTGAATTACTTGGTCTTTGCTTAAACGTGATTTTGGCAGCTTAGCATTGTAGTCTTCTTCTGCATCATGGTAACCCAGCGCAAGTGCCACATCACAGATGTAGCCGTCTAATTCGCTTGCAAACTCTTCACCAATCAGCTGTGCATCAACGCCTTCCATCGGCGTGGTATCAATCCCTAAGCGTGCTGCTGCATGCATAGTATTGCCTAAAGCAATGTAGGTTTGTGCTTTGGTCCACGCGGCATTATTACCTTGCTCATCGGTATTTAAATCAACAAACGCAAAGGCGCCAAAAGCTTGCTCGCGGTTTTCTTTTTGAGTTCTGCCATTCTTTATATCGGCATCAATTACGTGTCCGTAATCTTCACGAGTATATTGCGGATTATGAGCAAATAAAATAATGTGCGACGCCGCTTTAATGTGTGGCTGATTAAATTGAAACTTGTTAGCAAAGGTAGTGTGCATACGCTCTTTTGCAGCGTCTGATTCAATCACTACAAATTTCCAAGGCTGCGAATTAATTGACGAAGGAGAAAGACGCATAGCATCATACAATACCGTTAAATCGTCTTGAGAAATGCGCTTTGTCGCGTCGTAACGTTTAGCAGTATGGCGGCTTTCAAGGTCGCGAATAATAGGGTGAGTCATAGTCTCTCCATAATAAAAAAGGGCTAATAAACAGTGTTCACTGAGTGTATGAGCAACATAATACAATTTGCTTTATTTAAAATAAACAGCATAATTATTGAATCATTATCAAATAAAAATAGATAATATGCAGATTGATGACTTAAAACTGATTTTAAAAGTAGCAGAGTGTCGAAGTATTACTTTAGCTGCTGCTAAGTTAGATATGCGCACAGCAACCGCCAGTGCGGCTATTAAGCGCGTAGAATCAGCCCTTGGCTGCGAATTATTTATTAGAACAACTCGCCATTTGCGTTTATCCAGTGCAGGGGAGCGATACATACCCCAATGCGAACAAGCGCTGGCTGTACTTGAAACGGCAAGGCAAAACCTCAAAGGAGAACATGATGCTATTGAGGGAGAATTGCGGGTGGCTACTTCATCTGATTTAGGGCGCAACCTAGTGATCCCCTGGATTGATGACATTATGGATAGGTACCCAAGTGTGAGCTTGCGTACGCACATTAGCGATAGCAATATCGATTTTTTTCGTGATTCGGTTGATATTGCACTGCGTTATGGCTCCCCAAGTGATAGCAGTGTATATGGGTTTAAAATTTGCAACGTACCGCGACTACTCTGTGCTACACCTACCTATTTAGCTAAATATGGTGAGCCAGAGCACCCTGATGATTTAGCGCAGCATCACGGGTTATTTTATCAGCTGCAAGATATTATCAATAATGTATGGGAGTTTACCGATGGCCAAAAAAAATACAAAGTAAAAATGCAGGGCAGACGTGCCTCAAACGATGGCGATTTAGTAAGGCGCTGGTGTGTGGCAGATAAAGGTTTAGCGGTTAAATCGGCGTTAGATATTGCTGATGACTTATTAAATAAACGCGTTGTTACTGTGATGCCAAACTATCAGCACACCCAAGGGGAGCTGTGGCTTATTTGCCCAAGCAGACAATCGATTACTCCCGCTGTACGACTACTACGCGATGTGTGCAGAGAAAAAACCGCTCACTTATTGAATCAGCTAGTAAAAGAGGGAATTGTTGATAAACGTGTATTAATTAACGAGTAACAAATACACGCTTAGTAATGTTAACTTAAGTGGTTATTAAAAAATGCTAATGTACGCTGCCATGCAAGTTCGGCATTTTTTTCATCGTAGCGGCCAGTTGAATCGTTATGAAAACCATGATTTGCGCCTTCGTACATGTGCATAGTGTAATCAACATTGTTTGATTTTAAGCTCTGCTCATACTCAGGCCATGTGGCGTTAACGCGTTTATCAAGCTCAGCTAACTGAATCATTAACGGCGCTTTTATATTTTTGTGTAAGCTTTCACTTGCAGGTGTGCCATAAAAGGGCACGCCCGCAGTCAATAAATTACTGTCTACGGCAGCTAAATAGTTAACAATATAGCCACCAAAACAAAAACCAACGGCACCTAATTTACCATTACTACTTGGATGCGCCTTCAAAAAATGCGCGGCGGCAACAAAATCATTTTGTATTTTAACGCGATCCATCGTGCGCTGCATGGCTCGACCTTCATCGTCGTTGCCTGGGTAGCCACCCAGTGGGTGCAACGCATCAGGGGCAAAGGCAATAAAGCCGGCTTTAGCCAGTCGCCTTGCAACATCTTTTACATACGGATTTAAGCCGCGATTCTCGTGTACTACTAATACAACAGGTAGCTTGCCTTGTGTATTTTTTGGAACCACTAAATAGCCTTTGCCCGAACCATGGCCATCAGGCGAATCAAATTCTTGGTAAGTGGCTTTTATGTCATCGTCGTTAAATGAGACTTGCTCGGCTTGTGCGTAATTAGGTAATAATGCACCTGTAAGCACCGTCATTGAAAAGCCCAATGCGGCTAAGCCACCAAGCTTTTTCATGAACGTGCGTCTATCAATTAAACCATGAGCGTATTCGTCATACCAATCAAATGCTTCTTGAGGAATGTGTTCAGACTGAGGGGAGGTCATAGTTGTGCCTTATTTATTATGATTATTAAATACCATAACGTAAAAGGCATAAAAAACGAGCAGTTTTCCTTTAATTATTGTAATTGTTATAAAACTACTCGTTAAGTAATAAAAGAATAGCCTCTCTTTGTTGCTTTGATATTAAAGCAACCATTTCAGGATGATTTAAACTTTTTACCTCGTTAATAGTTATATTTTTTTTATTAAGAGTGTATAAATCACTATATGGACTTACTTTGTCAGCGTTACTTGCAAAGATGTAAGTTTTTTTAGTGTAACTAGGTGCACTAAGTATATTGAATAGATTAAGCTTGTAAGACGGAACTCCACTTTCTTCAATTATTTTATTAGCCACTTCGTTCAAATAATCATCACCTAAAAACGTGCTATAAATAGGGTGGGTTAACCTAGCAATAGTATTTAATGCAGTTTTAAAATTAATCATAGGAGCAATAAGTATGTGTTTATTAATATTCAGCTTGCCTATTATGTGATTGCTCGCAACTGCACCCATTGAATAACTAACAAGAGATATATTTTCATATTTTTGCGTCTTTATATATTCACTCACAATATTTGCATTTACTAAACCAAAGTCAAATGGTTCATTTTGGTTAGGCGAAGGGGCAACAACAACGTCGGCTCCCGTAAAATGAGCAAGCCAGCGTGATTGCACTCCATAGATTGTATAATCAATACCATAACCTGGAAGTAAAATGATTAAATGATTTTTTTTAACAGGGTGTTTATTTGTATGATTTAAGGTTTCCTCAAACGTTTTAATTGTTGTGCCATTTTTTAATTTAAAATTGAGTGTAACCGTTGAAATTATTTTGCCTTTATAAAGTATTGTTGGTGAGGTGTATAAAAAGTTTACACACTGTTTTTTACTTATACAGTATTGGGTTTTCTGGCCCGTTACATTGCTATTCAATACCGATTTATCAAAAATTACTGGTCTAACAGGCTTCGTTATTTGTTTGGCAATAAAGTTCTGGCATCCACTCAAAAGAACTATAAAAGACAGGATTAGTGTTATAAAGCGCATTAAAACTCCTTTTTCTATATATACAATTTTTGTAAAAAGCTAAAACCTTAATTGCCTAATATTTAAGAACCCATAGAATCTGAGTCAAAGTGAATTTGAATAATGTGAACTTATATAGCTTTGTAAGTTTTATTCATAATTAGTCCCTGATAATCCTTCATCAAACCCGAGTAAAATCCCAATCCGGCAAATGAAAAAGAAATAGTTATTGCACCCAGCAGCGTAAAAAAACGAGCAGTTTACTATGCTCATCATAGGATCTTTTTAATCACGCAATTAAACGTTGAACAACATAGATAAAGCTAACCCAGTAATGAGTAATAAAAATCCGATAATTTGTGTTGCTATATCTCTTTTGCGAACGAGAGTTTCCGCTACAGGGCTAGTTAGTTTACGAGTAAGAAAGTTTGCTGGGATTAAGCGAATGCTTGCAAAGCCCATAAAACTAAAGCCAAAGCCAATGAGGAAGCTCGAATAGGTGGAGTCAATAATGCCACCGATAAACGTGAATAAGGCGATTAAATAAAGTGACATACTTGGCCAATGTATTACTTTTTTATTCATAGTTAGTCCTTGATAATCCTTCATCAAACCCAAGTAAAAATTCTAATCCTACAAATGCAAAAGAAATAGTTATTGCACCCAATAGCATTAAATTGCGGTTGTTCTTTTTGTAACCCAGAGTAGTCAATACGGCAAAGACGATAAATAAGATAAGCTGAAATGTGCCCATGGTTAATCCTTTAAGAGCAAAGTTTAGAGTTAAATTACCAGTAGGGAGACAAACTGGCAAATAGTTGAATGCTATTTTTTAACTATAAATAAAAAGCTCGGCATAATAATACCGAGCTTTTTTGGTTGGGATTTTACTTAATTTAGTGATTCGTCGTTGCTGGTTGGCCATCGACTAGGGCATCTTTACCGCGCCATTTGCGGATCAGGCGTTTTGCATCTTCAAGCGCAACATACTGACACGGTATAAGAATAAGCGTTATTACCGTTGCAAACAGCACACCAAAAGCGAGCGATACCGCCATAGGTATTACAATTTTTGCCTGTAAGCTGGTTTCCATAATAATCGGCATGACCCCAATAAATGTGGTAATTGAAGTCAGTAATATGGCTCTAAAGCGACGCGCACCGGCTTGCATTACCGCTTGTTTTATTGCCACGCCTTCAGCACGCGCTTTGTTTACAAAATCTACCATCACGAGTGAGTCATTAACCACCACACCGGCTACCGCAATAATGCCAAACATCGATAAGCTGCTCATGGTCATACCTAGTACCATGTGGCCAAACATTGCGCCAACCACACCAAATGGAATGACCGACATAATAATTAATGGTTGCGAGTAAGAGCGCAGAGGAATAGCCAATAATGCAAAAATTATGATCATCGATAGCGCAAAGTCACGTAATTGCTCATCAGCGCTATCCATTTCCTCTTGAATACGACCAGCCACATTACTTTGCACCCCTGGGTAGTTTTTAAGTAATGAAGGTAAGTACTCATCACGAATTTGTTGTGCAATGGCAAAGGGCTCTACTTGGTCAGTATTTACCGCAGCCCACACGTTTACTGTACGTTTTGAATTTTCACGGCGAATACGATTAACCCCATCAACTAATGAAATATTAGCAACTTCACTTAATGGTACTTCAGCGCCTGTTGGGGTGATAATACGTACGCTGTCGATATCGCTGATTGAGTTACGCTCATCTTCTGGGTAGCGGATCATCACTTTAATTTCTTCACCTTCTCGAAGAATACGTTGTGCTTCTAAACCGTAATAACTAAAGCTTACTTGTGACGCCACATCGGCAAGGGTTAGCCCCATGCTGTAAGCAAGTGGTTTTAAATCTAGCTGTACTTCATCGGTAGCGCTTTGCATTGAGTCATTAACATCGCCTACGCCTTCCATACTTTGTAACTTGGTTTTAAGCTTACCAGCGACTTCTTTAAGTACTTGTGCATTTTTACCTTCGAGTTTAAAGCTTACATCGCCATCGTCTCGACCCCCGTTCATAATACTGTCTTGAATGGTTAGGGTTTTAACACCCGGTAAGTTAGGCATTTGCTCGCGCCATAAGGCACTCAGTGCAAAGGTATCAATAGGGCGCAGGTCGGGTTCAACTAAAATAGCCATAATGTTTGCTTGCGTTCGCCCACGTAAGCTAACTGATAAATCGCGGATCATCGGTTTACCGTATTGCTCTTTGAGCTGGCTATCAACGCTCAGTATTAGCTGCTCTACTTTTTTAGCTGTCTCAAGCGTTGCTTGCTCAGAAGACGCTAAGTTCATTTCTATATCAATGCGTGGAAAATCGTGCGGTATTTTAGGATTAGGCACAAATTTAACTAAACCACCGGCAAACATTCCCGCACTGACAATCAGTAAACACATAAAACCGACAATTACGGTATAGCGATAATGAATGCAGCGACCAACAAACGGGGTGTAGTAGTTATCAACAAAACTTTTTAGGCCGTTATCCATTACTTTACGTGCACGGTGAAGCGGGTTTTTTGGATTTGGTTTACGGTCTTTCATTGCCGCAATATGTGCTGGTAAAATAAGTTTTGATTCAATCAGTGAGAAAATTAAACATAAAATAATCACCCCACCAATGGCTTTAGAAAAAGCCGCACCAGGGCCTGTGGCAAGAGTTTGCGGTAAAAATGCCGCAATAGTGGTAAGTACGCCAAATGTGGCTGGCATTGCCACGCGCTTTACGCCGCGTACTACGTTATCGAGTGTATGGCCGTGTTTTTCTATTTCAGCACTAGCAGATTCGCCCACAACAATGGCGTCATCAACCACTATCCCAAGCACCAGTATAAAGGCAAATAACGAGGCTAAATTAATGGTGACATCTAAAAAGCCAATTGGCATAAACAAAAAGGCACCTAAAAATGACACAGGTAAACCCATCATTACCCAAAAAGCTAAACGTAATGGTAAAAACAGCGCTAATACCAACATAACTAATAAGCCACCCCAAATCATATTGTCGACCATCATATCGAGGCGACCTTCGAGGTAGTAAGTTAAATCAACAATAGGAGAGAGCTTAACACCTGCAGGCAGTTGCGATTCTTTTTCAGCCATATAGGTTTTAAGTACTTTAGCAACATCGGTAATATCTTGATCTTTAGAGGCGTTTACTTCAAACGACAATGAGTTTTTACCATTGTATTTTGAGTATTGCAGGCCTTCTTCAAAGCCATCATTTATAGTGGCAACATCACCTAAATATACTTGCGCGCCATCGGCAAGGGTGATCAGTGGTAGTTTCGCAAACTCGCTACCACGGTAGGCTTGTTTCTCAACGCGCATTGAAATATAGCCATTTTCAGAGCGAATTTGCCCAGCTGACATATTGGCAGAAAAGCTTTGCACTGCACTGGCAATATCTCTAAACGTTAATCCATAAGCACGCAGTTTGTCTGGGCTTACTTCAATACCAATTTCGTAATTAAGGCCACCATTAAAGTTAACTAAATTAATATTAGGCAGTGCCTGAAGCTCGTCTTTTATATCGTTTCCGAGCTCTTTAAGTTGGTAGTTACTCATGTCACCGTAAAGGGCAAGTGTCATTACTTCTTGTTCGTATTTATCGCGACGAACAATAGGGCGCTCCATACCCGCAGGAAACGTATTAATTGAATCTACTTGTACTTTAATTTCATCGAGTACTTCTTGCGGATCAAACTGCTCTTCTATTTCAATCCATGCTTGTGAAGAGCCTCTATTGGAGTAGGTGATAAGGCGCTTTATTCCCTCTATACCCTCAAGGTTCTCCTCAACTTTTATAGTAATGCCTTCCTCAACCTCTTGCGGGGCTGCGCCAGGATATACCGCGGAGACACTGATCCAGTTACTTTCAAATTGTGGAAACATTTGTTTGCGAATAGTAAACGCCGTTAAAATGCCACCAATAAGTATAAATATCATCAATAGATTTGCTGCAACAGGGTTGCGCGCAAACCATGCAATTAGGCCTTTTTCACGTGTAGACATAAGTTACTCCTGTTTCAATGCAAGTTGAGTAACGTCTGGGGTTGTTACAACGTCTTCAATTTTTACCGCCATTCCCTCGGTAGGGTATTCAAGGGCAGAAGTAATTAGCTGTTCACCTTCATTAAGCCCTTGGTCTGCGATCACCATGCCGTTTTGTTCACGTATAATATTGAGAGTTTTAAACGACAGGGTTAAATCGTCATTTAATATCGCAATTTTATTTTCTTTGACTAAATGATGTGGCACAACAATGGCGTTATTAACTGCACGACCTTCTATGCTAGCGTTAACATAGGAGCCAAAACGCAATGGTTGAGTTTTGTTAGCATATGGGGTTGGTAATTGTGCCACTAAGTAGCTCATACGGCTTTTTTGATCTATCACCCCTTCACTGCGAACAACTTCTGCCTGCCATGTGGTTTCTTTGCCCGCGAACTGCGCACTAAATAACACTGTTGCACCAATACCGCCATTATTTAAGTATTGAAGCTCTTTATCGGCAACCGGTAAACGTACTTCAGCGACCGAAGTGGCGCTGAGTGAGCCAAAGCTATTACCTGGATTTACAACAGAACCCAAACTAATGCTACGCGCGTTAATAATCGCGTCGTAGGGGGCTTTAATATAAGTGCGTTCTAAATTACGTTTAGCACGTTTTACACTTGCTTGTGCTGAGCGATAACGCGCCATTTTCTCTGCTAATTGCGGTTTACGTAAATAAAGCGCAGAAGCGGTAATATCGCTTGAGTCTGCTTTAATGCGTTCCCATTCAGCTTTAGCAACATGCGCTTGAGCACGTTCAATCTCAAGCGCTGAACTTGCTTGGGCGAGCCCAGCCTCAGCTTCAATTAAATCAGCTTCGTAATCATTTGGGTCAATTCGTGCTAAAATATCTCCTTGCTTTACGAAGGCACCTTCAACAAATTGCCCTGCAACAGAAATAACTTGGCCACTTACCTGAGCAATCAGCTCAGTGCGGTCTTTAGGTTGCACAATACCGTACGATTTAACATCGAGAGTGATTGCATCAAGGTGAATAGGTTGTGCTGCAACCAATGGGCGAGTATCTTGTTCTGGTTTTTCTTCTGGTGGTTTTTTCATTGCTGAAAAGCCCGCTGCAAGGGCGATGCCACCAACAAGGACCGCGATAGGGAGTATTATTTGTTTTTTAGTCGCCACAGGGCATTCCTTCATAAATTGTGCTGATGGGCTAATGATACGCAATAAAGTGTTTACAGTGTGTTTGAAGATGTAACAAGTCATTGCATAATGCGGTTGCAAATAGAACAAATCGCTCTATTTAAATGCAAAGCAGCAACAATATAATTGAAATTTATTACTGAGGTTATAATGAAAACACAATCAATGGCGTGCCGTTTAGGCTGTGGAGCATGCTGTATTGCACCAAGTATTAGCTCGCCAATACCGGGTATGCCAAATGGTAAAAAGGCCGGAGAACGTTGTATTCAGCTGGATGAGCGTAATTTATGTAAGCTATTTGGTGATGAGTCGCGCCCTAAAGTGTGTAGTGATTTTAGCGCCACTTTAGATGTATGTGGGACGACTAATGAACACGCATTAACGTTAATTACCGAATTAGAGCAATTAACCTAATTTATTGTATTAAATACACATATATTTACAATTTATACGCTTGAAAAGTGTTGATAACCTGAACTCCGGATAATAAATCCATCTCAAGCAGCTATTTTCAGCGCTAACTGCGTTGAATTTACTTGCAATAGGCTAGCTATTGACGCGTAATTTCGCCTTGTTTTCACTAAAAATCTCTAGCTTGAGAAAATAAACATAAATATCATTTTGATTCAATATGTTAGTAAATCTCTTAACCAGAGTTCAGGTTAGATACTTACTTTGTGTTTCTAAAAGTAGTACTGAGAGTGCAATTACGTATCCACTTAGCATTGTCGCTAGTGTTTTTTCTCATTCAATTCTCTTTGTTCATACCGTTTTTAATGATAAATGCACAAAGAGGGCGAAGAGGCGCTGCGCTTTTAGAGTACGTAAAGTAGGGCGAGCTGCGGTATGAAATTTTTAAGTCAGTTTGTTGCTAGTCTGTTTATTATTTCAATTAAAAAAACACGCTCAGCGTGGGATACACCCTCGCCGAGCTAAATTGTTACCAGCTATACGTGGCGCTTAGCGTATATTGCTCACCGCGACCTGGCGTGCCTGGGATTTCTTCAAACGATTCATCCCACAAATTATCCGCAGCTAAAGTAATAAAGAAATTTTGCAGTGTAGCCGGGGTTATTTTTAACGTCAGCTGAGTAAATAGTGCCTCGTCATCTGAACGGCGCAGCGCATTGTTATGCTGTTTACGCCACTCATTATCTACTCGAAACTCTAACATATCCGTCGGGTTCCAAATCGCACCGAGTGTTACACGATGATCAGGAAAATTTAAGGCATAAAAGCTAGCATCAACATTTTCAGCGCCATAGGTTTCTGTTTTATGTAAGTAGGTATAGCTGGCAACAATTTCTGTATTATTAAATTGTTTAGTGGCTAAAAACTCAAGGCCTGTGGTGTCAATATCAACCGGCTGTGCAAATCGCGCTGAGCTTGAATCAAAGCTAAATGTCCAATCGGTTAGGTTGTTATCTTTACGATAAAAAAGTGCGGAATTAAGCTGCCAGCTTTGTTGCTCAAGCAATAAGCCCAGCTCTAAATTTTTAGTGGTTTCGCGCTCAAGATTAGCGTTACTTCTGAACAACCCACCAGTCTCGCTGCCACCAATGGCGGTGTAGCCTGCTACTTGGCTTGCCTCGGCATACGACAAATACAATGTTCGCTCAGTGCCATCGTTATTTTGGGTATTGAAACTAATATCACCAATTAGCGATAGCTCAGAATCATCACGACTGGTGTTATCAAACGCAGCACCTAAGCGGACGGTTAGTTGCTGCTTGCTTGCTAGTGCTGTTGTGTATTCAGGCAATACACTAAGCTTAAAGTAGTTACGTGAAGTAAAGTTATTTTCAAGGGTGGTGGAGTCAATACTGTCTTCTATATATTGCGCCGAGTAATTAACCGCAACTGACTTTGTTTGCGCATGACGACCTGAAATAGCCAATGATTTTACTTGTGTTTCATGAAATGCTTGGAACGCGCTTGGGTTCTCTCTTGAATAAACATAATGGTCGTTATGCTTGCGGTAATAAGCCGATACTTCAAATTCACTGTTGGTAGCATAGGCTTGCTTATGGTTGAGCATCCATAATTGGGTTTCTAAGTCTTCGGTTTCATTTACACCAAAGGGGGTATAAAGGTTTGGCCAACCAAAAAACTTTTCTTGTAAGCCGTAAAATAAATCAGTTTGTGAATCGCTCCCAGTTAACTGCACTCTTCCAGAAGTACGGGTAAAGTCATGATCGCCAAAATCAATTGAACCATCACTTTGTGAGTGCGAATATTCACCTTCAAAACCAATACGCCAATTAGCGTTTGCTTCAATTGGAGTACTCACACCTGCATGAATTGTTTGTAGGTTAAAGTCATTTGAGCCAGCGCCCAAAGAGACACTGCCACCAGTTGTTATTGGTTTCCAAGCAAACGACACAGTACCTACCGAGCTATTCATGCCATAAAGTGCATTATCGGCTCCGGTTAATACGCTGGCACCCGTTAGCATTTGTGGTGCAATAGGAATTTCTGCAAAGTAGTGACCAGACTGCGGGTCTAGTAGAGTTGCACTGCCGACTCTAAAGCCGGTATTTTCAAAAATACCACCGCGTATCGTTACATCAGCTTGTGCTTCAGCCATATTGCGTGATTGCAAGTCAACACGCGGGTCGTACTCTAAATTTGAAATAGGCGAATCAAATGTACCAACAGGTAATGTATTGGCGGTGGGTGACGCTTCAATTGTTATTTGTTCTATGGTTGCTGTTTCTTTACTCTGCTCTGCATAAGCAACAGTTGAAATACTGGCTAGTACGGCCGGTATAATAAGGTGCGGGGCACGATTCATATCATTATTCTCATTTTATGCAATGGCGCTAACAATTAAATACCTATCACTTTTTATCACATGATAAGGTAAGCTCACTAAGCTAGGGTGATTTTGGGCGCTATTGTACATTAATGATAAAAAACTGCATTTGATAATCAAATCTAGCGTTACAAAATAGTAACTCTGCATCCTATAAATTATTTACATTGGTCACTTTATTATGCAAACACAACAATCGAGTCATTCATTAAATCAGCACACACTTTATTTTGCTGGTGGTTGCTTATGGGGCGTGCAAGAATTTATGAAGTATTTACCTGGAGTAGTGACTACTGAGGCGGGGCGTGCCAACGGCAAGAGTAACACAACACAAGGTGAATACGATGGCTATGCCGAATGCGTGAAAGTAACCTTTGATGCCCAAGAAGTGACCTTAAATGAATTAATCGGCTATTTTTTTGAGATTATTGACCCATACAGTATCAATAAACAAGGTAACGATGTAGGCGAAAAATACCGCACCGCCATTTTTAGCCAAGACAGTAATCATTTAAACATCGCTAGAGACTATATTAGCCAGCGTGATGATGCTGAAAAAATAGCGGTACAAGTAGCGCCACTGACTAATTATGTCCCTAGCGATCCCGAGCATCAAGACCGTTTAACTAATCACCCAGATGACTACTGTCATTTACCCTTTGAGTTATTATATAAGTACAAAGCGAGTTAATTAAAACTATTGTTTATTTTTTCTTTGAACTTTTTTTGTTTATCTTTTTATCTTTTTTACGAGGGAACATATCTCTACTTAAGTAAGGTACCGCTAAAAAAAAGATCCCACATCCTAAGTAAAAAAGAAGGTTAAAAAGATAAGCAAATGGAGAGGTCGAGAAAAAATAAACCTCAGATTCAACTCGATAATCTGTTGGTGTATGAACATAACCGTCTTGTATAGAATTTACTGCGATTATTATAAGTAATAACCCTAAAGCAAAAGAAAACAAAGTGAATACTACTTGGCTCAATAGCATTCTAGTATTACTGATATCTACATATTTTACTTTTGGTTTCTTTTTTGATTGCTTCATTTTGGCCAAAAAAAGTAATAATGATTGCTACTAATATTCCTACAAAACCAGCGCTTGAAAAAATTAGACTGTATTCACTCTTAATATTGAAGATATTTAATAGGCTGGTTATTAACAATAAAAAAATACCAATAATTTTTATAATCGTGAGTGTTTTATTCAAACAAAACCATGTTTGACAAGAAGGGCATTGTTTTTCAATAAAAATACTATTTTTGTTAATATTATTTATATCTTTAGCTGCAAAATTACTTTTACAATTTGGGCACATTTCTTTCATTTTAATCCTTTAATTTATCTCACAACTTTAAACACTAGGTTTACTAAACGTCTTATTGATTAAGCTTTATCCCTTGTAACATGATTACTATAGCATTGAGCTATCACCTTGTTAATGCGCAACTTATTACATTATAGGCAAACAGTTTTTAAGCCATAAAAAAGCCCGCGAACATGCGGGCTTTTAAATATTAATTAAAATTTATTGCTGCGCTTTAGGCGGAAAGTTGCTTAAAATATTGGCAACCGTTTCTTTAATAGCGGCTTCACGTTGTGATGGTGTTTGTTTTTTCTTTAAACGACCATCTTTAGCACCACGCCAAATTAATTGGTTTGACTCACGATCAATAATATCGATAACTAACGTGCCTACTTCATATTCACGTGCGCTTACATCGTGGTTAAAGCCTGTGCCCCAGTAACCCCAACGTGCACCGTAGCCTACGTTAAAGGTATCTACTTCAAGCTCTTTATCAACACTTGCATGGTAATTAACAAGTACATCAGCTTGCGCTACGTCAACCAATTGCATACCTAACTGTTGGCTTAGTTGGTTGTTTACCGCATTGCGAACGCGTTTTTCCATAAGGCCACTGATTTGGTAGTTATTCGTGTCTTTGGTTAGGCTCGCGTTTTCTACCCAAGCAAACGTTTTGTAGTTACTAAAGTTTGCTGATTTATCGTAATCCCAATCGGGCGTTTGTGTACAGGCGGTAAGTAGCGCCAGTGCTGCGACAATAAATATATGTTTCATTACGTTTGCTCCAATAAAGTGCGTTTATTTAAACTACCATGGGCGAGGGTAATTTAAAATCTAAAAATAAGTGTAACTGGCTAAGATGAATAGCCAATTAATTTTTAGTCCAGTAGAGAGGCTTTATGTTCAACCTCAATCCAATCTTTTTCATCTACCCAGTTTTGTGCGCCGTTTTTTACTGAACGAATTGGCACAATATAATCACAACTTATTTGCGGTTTAACCGAAGCAAATATTGGCACAAAGCCAAAGCTCAGGGCGGTTTCTATAATTGCTTTTTGGTTTTGCGGATCGATATCAGCCGCTTCATCTATGTAAATAGGTATACGGTATAAGTTTTGTTCCTGATCGCTTAATAAGTAACGAATAAACAACATGCCACATAATAGCTTAATGGTGATACGCGTACCATTTGAACCAGCCGAATCTATTTTTTCAAAGTGCTCGGTTTCGCCCGCGCGGTTAACCACTTCAAAACGAATATCAAATAAATCGGTAAGGGTCAGGCCTGCTTTGTCTGAGGCGAGTTTAATTAAATGATCTTTTGCGTCGTTTACCGCACTTTCGCTGTACGGCTCTTGGCTAAGTAAATCAAGAGTATCGCCTTGTTCAATTTGGTTAGAGGTACTTATAATGGTATCAATGCTATCTACCAACATTTTGCGCGGGATAATATTAATTTTAAACGCTTGCAGGTTTGAAATACGATGCTGGCTTATGCCTTTATTAAAGCTATTCATTTCACGGCGTAGGCGGTCTAAATCTTCACGTAAGCCTTTAATCGTGGCGGCCACTTCGGTGAGGGCAACGCGACCTTGGCGCTCAACGGCATCACGCTCGTTATCAATATTATGAAACGCGCTAATAAGTTTTTGGTATTTACTAAACTCATCGTTTTCGTTATCGAATTTGGTAATACCTGCATTGTAAATATGCATATAAGTATTACGTACATTTATATCGAAATTACGTAGCTCTTGGCAGTCTTTGTTAAAGTGGTGAATTAAATCGCTTAAATTATCAAAATCGATTTTTATATCAATCATGTAAGGTGTCACTTTACCACTGTATAAATCTAACGTGTGGTCAATACGCTCGGTTTTAACTTGGCGCAGGCGCTCTGTTTGACGATTAATTTGCGCTTGTTTTGATTTAATTAACGAGCGTCTATCAGCAATTGAGCCACTGTTTTTTTGAATATCTTGTAGGTAGTCGTCAACTTGTTCGCGTTCGGCTAAAAGCTGCTCTTTTAGCATTGCTTGGGCGTCAACCGATTGTTGCATCACTTCAAATTGCTCTAAGCGTTTAAGTGCACTTTCAGCACTCATAAGCTCATCGTATAGCGCGTCTTTTTCTTTTTGCTTATCTGCAACATTGGCGGCCACTTCGCGCTGTTGTTTAAACTCTTTTAATGATTGCTCAAGTGCGGTTAATTGAGCACTCAGTTGCTCTTTGTTTTCGCCGCTTTGCATTTGCACAGGCGAGAGTTTTTTAAGCTTAATACTGGCACCGGGCAGGGTGAGTACACCGCCTTTTACGTTTTCACTAAGCTGCGCTAAAAATTCGCCGAAAGCATCGTCATCATCAATAGTGATATCGCCATTGCTGGTGGTAGCAAAGGAGAGAAGATCGGGGTTTAATAATCGCGATATTTCTTCAACTTCTTTCAGTGATAAGTCTTCACGCATACGAGTGAATAAATTAAATTCTAAGTTTTTAAGTTGTAACTTTAAGCTTTTAATTTGTTTTTGTGTTTCGCCAATGCGGTAATCAAGGGTGTGCAGGCTTTGACCTTGTGCACTCGTTATTGAGTGTGACAACGACTCGTAGTCATTTTTTAACTGCGTTAAGCTGGTTTTGAGCGTGGCTTTATTAACCAGCTCAAACTCACTTTTAAGAGCGTTGTAATCTAAAAACCACTGTTCAATTTGGGTTTGTTTGCGCTCTATATCGCGCGATTGTTGAACGTATAAGCTTTGTTTTTGTTCAAACTCGTGTTTTTCGTGCTCAATATCTTCAAGAGCGATGTTGAGCTCGCTTAGTTGCTCTTCCTGATACGTATCAAAATCAATCAGTGCTTGGTCAATTTTTGGTGCATAAGCGGCCAGTTTACCTTTAAGAACGGTTTGGTTTTCAAGCATAGATTCGAGGGCGGCTATGGGCTCTTGCATTGACTCAAGGGCTTTTAATTCACGTTTTGCGCGGTTTACTTTATCAAACGACCGGCGCCATACTTCGTAAAAGTCGACCTTTGAATTTGACATGTGGCGTTCAAACACACGTAACATAAAGCGCTTAACGTCGTTTGCGCCTAATTTATGTAAATTAAGAATACGACGAAATATTTCTTTGTATATTGCAGAGTCTTGAACGTTGTTAAGGGGGATCATTTTTAAATTGATCTCACCATCAAATTGCGTTGCACCGCCAGTAAGTAGGGCGTTTAACTCTTGCGCTTTAAGCTCTATCGGGTTGTAACCTTGCTGCTTTAAGTGATTAAACAGCTTGGTAAACTTAATAATGGTATTGCCTTGGGTGTACTGGGCTAAATCAAGTTTGCCTTGATAGCAAAAGTATTGGTGTGCATAACCGGCAATTTTACCTAAGCCTGCTACGCCAATGACAACTGAGCCATGGGGTAAATCGGCTTGCAATAAAATGTACGATTGATCTGATGAAAAATAAAACTTACGGGTTTCATCTAAATCGTGGCCATCCCACTCGGTAAGGCGTAAATCGTTAATTAGCGGAAATTGCAGTGCATTAATAACTGAGCTTTTACCTGTGTTGTTAGGCGCACAAATCGAGCTACTTTTATCAAGTGGGATCACACACTTTGCATAGCCTGCAGTATTAAGTAGGGCGAGTTTACTCAGTCCGTATAAGTTTTTCATTCCTCGTCCTCTCCTAAAAAGGTTTCTTCATTTACTTCCATTAAGGCATCAATATAGCGATGAATTGGCGCCTGTAGCATAAAGCCGCCTTCCACTTCGCGGGCAAGGCCTAAACGTACCATGCGTAAATACACATCTTTGCGTAAATCAGAACCCGAGAATATTTCAAGCTGATCAAATAAATGTTTATTAAGTTGTACCAAGGTTTGCATTAGCTCTAAATCGTTTGGCTCATCAAATAATGCACGCATTGGGTCTTTACCTGTGTTGGCAAAGTGTTCGATTAAAATATAAATAGTGAGCGCTATCGCGCGCGATATTTTGCCCATATTGGGGGTGCTTTCATCGCTAGCAAAATAATAAAAGCCACGACTGTCGTGCTTTAAATCATGGCCTAATGCTGTGAATAAGGCGCTGTAGGCTTCAATTTGTTGGTCAAGCTCTTGCCACATTACCGTGTCTTGTTCGCAAATGTGGTAACCCGCGACTAATTTTTTATTAATGGCTTGTAAGTGAGAAAGCTCATTTAAGTTTATCTGTGTCATGGTGATTACTCGTGCTCGGCTTTATCAGCCTGAGGCTCTGAATTAAAGGGGTACAAAGAAAAGTGCTGGCCTGCAATGTTAACGCGGGCTTTTTTATCGCTTTGGCTAATGTGTAGGGTGGTATCGCTCACTAGCTTTTGATATAAAAACAGCATTTCATCGGCTTCAAGCTCTGGGTAGCTTTCGTCTAAAAATTGCAGCAGAGGCTGTGGTTTTTTACGCTGCTTTTTGAAGCGTTTTGCAAACTGCGCTTTTACATCGTGATAGTCAGGAATGTTTGGCGTGACAAACGCAGGCACATCGTTTTGCTCTGGTAGCTGATATTCATGATGCTCAAATTCAGCCAGGCTTGCCATGTAGGCTACTATATGGCGCTGTTGACCCAATGAATACTTTTGCGCATCGCTTACAAAATGTGGCTGCACGGCGCTGAGCATATTATCTACCCCATTTTTACGTATTAGCCCTAATACTTTTGCTACTTGGCGGGTAACAAGGTTATTACGGCGCAACTCTTCACGCAGTGGCATAAGCATATCGGCACTTTTACGTAAGCTTATCCGGCCAACTAGGTGCATTTCTAGAATGCGGGTACGCAATTGTTCAAGCATGCGTTTATCGTTGTACGCTTTGCCTGAACGTTCAATATGTTCTATTTGGGTGCTAATTTGTTGCTCAATTAAAGTAAAACAGGCATGAAAGTCGCCTCTAATATCCACCATTTCTAGCATGGGTTCTATATATTCATCAAATGCTTCTATCACGGCTTTATAGCGCTTTTGCAGCGATTGCACCGCGTTATTTGATTTGGCTTGCTCAACAATATTTAAAATGGCGTTTTCGTTGTGTAAAAACAGTTTGATTATTTTACGCACCCGATCATCCATAATACGGCTAAAGCGGCGTAAATCATCAAAATCTTCCATTTCACCGGCATTAGATAGCCGATTACCTAAACGGGCCAAATCATCAACCAAGACACTAATTTCTTGTGCTAAGCCTAAATGTTCTTCTTGCAGTAAAAAGGTGGCAAAATCGGCAATGGCGCGGTTAATTTCCAGTTGTGACGATTTAGCCAGCGGAATAATAATTTCTTGATTTAATAACCGGTTGGTTTCTTTATAAATACGCTCATTATTCCACGTGGGTTGCTTTTGCTTAATGGCATTTTGAAGATCTTTAATACTAAAGTCGGCCATTTTAAAGCGCTTAAATAATAGCTCTAATACACCCCAGTGTTCATTTAGGGTATTAAGTAGCTTTTTAGCTGGGATCATAAGGCGTTGCAACTTCCTAGTATTCGTTATTTTATATTTCTCGAACTTATATGGTATTCGTTTTTGCGACGATTTAATAATAGTTTTTACACCCGCTTAGTGATAGTATCCGCGCCGAATATAGGCACATAGAGTTTGTGGGTATATTTTTTACATGGTTTCAATTTTTACTTAACCCCGAAGGTTGTTTAATATCATGGTTTCCTCGATTATCCTGACGCTGATAGCGATTGCATTCTTGCTTATCGTTATTGAGGATGTGATCCACGTTAACAAAGCCAAAACGACGTTATTTTTTGGTACACTTTGCTGGATTATCTCCTTTATTTTTCCTCTTAATGGGCAAAGCCCCGAAACGATTCAAACCCTCCTAGACCACAATATTTTAGAAATTGCTTCTTTATGGCTGTTTTTAATGGCCGCAATGACCTTTGTCGCCTATTTAAACTCTAAAGGACTTATCGAAAATGTTGTGAATCGGATTATGCCAACCAGCATTAGTGAGCGAAAGCTGATGTTTTTGGTGGGGTGTTTTGCGTTTTTATTTTCATCTATTTCTGACAACGTTACGGCCACGCTAATATCACTGGCAGTGATTATGTCATTAAAACTTGAAGCCAAAAAGTTAGTTAAGTACGCCACGCTTATTGTATTTGCTGTAAACTCCGGTGGTGTATCACTTATCACGGGTGATGTAACCACACTTATGATTTTCCTTGATGGTAAAGTAACAATTAGCAATTTATTACTGTTAATTGTGCCTGCGTTACTAAGTGTATTATTACTGGCTACTTTGTTATCAATTGGCATGAATAAGCAACTCGAGTTTAAAAAAACTAAATTTAAACGTATTGAAAAAACCGACATAACCATTGCGGTTATTTTCTTCACTACGGTTATTGCTACGCTTACATTGAGTGTTTTATACAGTGTACCGCCTCTGCTTACTTTTTTATTGGGTTTATCTATTATGTTTTTAGTCGCGCAATTTTTAATGCGCAAAAAAGACATCAACAAAGATATGATCGATTTTATACGCGACATAGAGTACGACACCTTATTGTTTTTCGTGGGTGTGTTACTGCTTGTTGGTGCGTTAAAAGAAGTTGGGGTACTGAGCCAATTTACTAATTTGTATACGGTAATGGCGCCAGAGTACGCAAACTACTTAATGGGTATTTTATCTGCAGGTGTTGATAACGTGCCACTAACGGCAGCGTTATTAAAAGCCGACATTGTAATGAGTCAACAGCATTGGTTGTCGTTTACGTATGCAACCGGTGTAGGTGGCTCTATGCTAATCATTGGCTCGGCGGCCGGTATTATAGCCATGAGTAAGGTAAAAGAGCTGACGTTTGCAAGTTACCTTCGCTTATCGCTGTATTTATTACTGTGTTACACCTTTGGTTATGCGGGCTCTTACTTAATGGGTAGTTTTATTTGATTTTATAGTAAAACGACTTGACAGCTAGACGTCTAAACGATAACTTTCAAAGCCGCACTCTTAGTGCGGTTTTGTTTTATTAGCCACAGGTTAATAATACATTCAGAAGAGGTGCGATACTTAGGTACTTAATGTGAGGCAACGACAGCCTGCGATCATTAAGGAGGGAAGTACTCGCCGAGGAAAATAATGGGTCGTTACCATTGTTTTTCGGTTTATGGGGCTGAATCCTCAAAACTGTCACCAATTTAGGTGGAGAGCTTCTGGCAGTAGATTTTTCTTATCTTTATTTCCTGCCAAGTTCTTCTTGTTTTATTGCGGTTTGGATGCCGCGAAAGGAGACGAAATGACTACCCAACCAGTGCCACAAAGTTCACAGTGCACAAAATCAGATTACATTGTTGCCAAATTTGGTGGCACCAGCGTTGCTAACTTTGAGGCGATGAGCCGTTGTAGCGAAATTATCGTAAACGATAAAAATGTACGTATTGTTGCAGTAAGCGCCAGTGCCGGAGTGACCAATCATTTAGTGGAGCTTTGCAAAGCGGGTATTGAAGCCACTAAACGCCAACAGCATATTGATGGTGTCCTTGCGATTCAGCAGGCTATTTTAAATGACCTGTCGTTAGATGAGGATTTAGCCCTTGGGTTTAATCAAACGCTTGATGCATTTCAAACGTTGGCGGCACAAACACTCAATACTGAGCAGCAGTTCGATGAGCTACTTAGCTTTGGCGAGCGTTTATCGTCGTACTTATTTACCCAAGTACTAAGGTTAAAGGGTTTAAATGCCACTCGTTTTGATGTGCGCCAGGTGCTTAAAACCGATAGCCAATTTGGTAAAGCAACACCAAATGTGGCCGCCACAGCGCAAGCCGCTCAAACACATTTAATTCCGCTGCTTGATGATAGCGTTATTGTGACCCAAGGGTTTATTGGTAGCGATGCAAACAATTTAACGACCACGCTCGGTCGAGGCGGCTCAGATTATAGCGCTGCACTGCTTGCTGAGGCTATTAACGCTAAAAGTGTGCATATTTGGACTGACGTAGTGGGTATTTTTAGCACCGATCCTCGTTTGTGTGTAAAAGCCACTCCTATTGCGCGTTTAAGTTTTGATGAAGCAGCAGAAATGGCGACCTTTGGCGCTAAAGTATTGCACCCGGCAACTATTTTACCTGCCAGTCGCAGCCATATTAATGTGTTTGTTGGCTCAAGCACAGAGCCAGAACTTGGCGGTACGTGGATTGAACGTGAAAAATCGCAGCTACCTGGTATTCGTGCGGTAACGCAACGTAAAAATCAAATATTATTAACCCTTAAAAGCCCAGAAATGCTGTTAGCCAGTGGCTTTTTAGCCCGTATATTTACTATTTTAAGTGAGTGCAATATTTCGGTAGATTTGGTCACCACTTCTGAAATTAGTGTGGCAATTACCCTTGATAATGCGCCTAATGCATCACGCCCAGAGCTAGATCAAGAGTGCTTGGATAAACTCGCTGAATTTTGCCATGTATCGGTTGAAAACAATTTAACGCTGGTAGCGTTAATTGGCTCTGAAATTGTTTTGCGCCAACATGAAATGAATTTAATGAAAGTATTATGTGACTTTAATATTAGACTCATTTGCCATGGTGCAAGTAAACATAACTTGTGCTTTTTAGTTGAGCAAAGCGAGTCTGATGCAGTGGTTCAAGCGATTCATAGTCGATTACTAGAAAGTGATTGCGCTGCGTAAATCGTTAATAGTTATTATTGAGCACCGCCAGTCGGTGCTTTTTTTTGCCACAACGCTAATATCAAACATGTCGTTATGTGCTCCAACCACGGTATTGCTACAAGCTGTAAGCTGAGTGTTATTAAGTTCGTTAAACACATTAGGGCTTAATAATTGAGCAATGGGGCGGCTGGTGGCTTTAGCCAGCGCTTCTTTTAATGTCCAAATCCTAAAAAAATGATGTGCTTGAGTTGTTATGTTATCTGTATTGGTTATTAAACTCACTTCGGCTGGGTGGTAAAAGTGTTTAGCGAGTTTATTAAAAGGGCGCTTTAAACTAATTTTTTCAATATCAAAGCCAAATTGAGTTGATGCTACATTTAACGCTGCACCTACAAAACCATGAGAATGAGAAATACAGCAACTGATCACGCCTGTTGTATTTTTAATATGTAATTCTAATTTACTGTTATCGGGGTTAAATTCAGAACTAATATCACACAGCTTTAATGATGCATAAGAAGAACAAGCGGTTTTTACTAGGTATTTAAGCACTAAACGTGTGGCTAAATATTCTTGTTTAGCCTGTGGATTTTTACGCCGATTAATAACATTGAGCTCAAAAGGGCTTAAATAGTGGGGTAAATCAAATTCACCCACATTGAGGGTTGTTGCGTTAAGCAACGCAATGCAATGGCTGTTATTTGCTAAAGCGGGCGTGGCTTTTAGCTGGTTTTCAAAGTAAGTTACACTCATCATTGCTCGTTATAAATGACGACCGATTACATATTTATTACCCAAAGCTGGATAGTTTGTGAGCGGTTGTTAGTTGTTGTGAGCGCTAAGTACATTTTTATTACTCAGTGGCTCTTAAATATGGTTTAATTCGCATTCGTTAAAATAATAACAGATTTGTAGGTGTATGGCACAAGTGCGTGATGGTTTTCAAAGTCGACTAGGTTTTGTATTGGCAGCAGCCGGTGCAGCGGTAGGTTTAGGTAATATATGGGGTTTTCCTACGCAGGCTGCTAATCATGGTGGCGGCGCATTTTTACTGGTTTACTTTATCGTTATTTTTTTGCTGGCGTTACCTGCTTTGTACACCGAGCTGTATTTAGGTTACAAAGCCCAAGCTAACCCTGTTAAAGCGCTAAGCCAAGCATGGCAAGATCATGCCCCTAAAGTGGGAGCCGCAGCAGGCTATATTGGCCTTGCCGGTGCCATCGTTATGTTAAGTTTTTACTCAATTGTGGCCGGTTGGATGCTTTCCTACGCTATAGAGCCTATAAGTAGCTTTTTTGGCTGGCATAGCTTGAGTGAGTTTTTACATAGCGACTCTATGTTACGTAATTTTATTTTTACGCCGCTTATGCTTATTTTAACCGCCAGTATTATTTTAAAAGGGGTGAAGTCGGGAATAGAAACCTGGTCACGCCGTTTAATGCCGCTTTTACTTGTTCTCCTTATTGGGCTTATTATTTATATTGCAACGTTAGATGGCGCAAGCGAAGGGTTTGCTGCTTATTTAGTGCCTGATTTTAGCAAAATACTCGACCCTGATTTAATTATTGCCGCAATGGGACAGGCGTTCTTTTCGTTGTCGCTTGGGGTAGGCTGTATGATGATTTACGGCTCATATTTAAAACCTGGTGCTAACTTACCAAAATTAACCGCAAGTGTTGCGCTACTTGATACCAGCGTGGCGTTTTTAGCGGGCTTATTAATAATTCCGGCTATTTATGTTGCCCAGTACAATGGCGTTGAAGTATTTAATAACGGTAAATTAATTGGTGAGGGGCAACTTATATTTGCCATATTACCTGAGCTATTTGGCACTATGGGTGAAATTGGTTTATTGGTTGGCTTATTATTTTTTGTATTGATGTCGATAGCTTCAGTTACCTCAACTATTTCATCAACTGAGATCCCTGTGGCATTTTTGGTTGAAAACCACAGTGTAGATAGAACCAAAGCAACATGGGCAGTCAGTGCCATTGTATTTGTTTGTGCCAGTACTATTATTGTTAATTTTGATTGGCTATTTGGTTTGGTTATTATGGTATTTACTCAATACCAACTTCCGTTGATGGGACTGTTTTATTTTATTACAGTGGGCTGGTTATGGCAGCGTGGTAATAAGCTTCATCAAGCAAGTTCTGGTGCACATTATTGGTTTGCTCAGTACATTCGTTTTGTCTGCCCAGTGCTAATGACCTTAGTATTTGCAAACGTTGCGTTTGGCTAGAACGCGTTAATAACTCATGTGTTATTGATAACAAAAAAGCGAACACTATATTTTGTTCGCTTTTTTGCTTTTTGTTTAGCCGCGCTATAGCACTTCGTTTGTTAAGCTATTTCCTTGAGTAACCTCAAATGCATTTTGTAATGTTATATTAGCGATTTCGGTTAGAGCTTCTTGAGTAAAAAAGCCTTGATGCCCTGTTATTAACACATTTCTAAAACTCACTAAACGAGAGAATATATCGTCTTGATTTATTTCGTCACTGTGGTTTTTAAAAAACAGTTCTGATTCTTGTTCGTACACATCGAGCCCTAAATACCCCAGTTTTTGTGATTTAAGTGCTTTAATACATGCTTGGCTGTTTACCAGCGCACCGCGAGAAGTATTAATGAGCATGACCCCGGTTTTCATTTTATTAAATGCGGCGTCATCGATTAAATGGTGCGTGTCTTCGCTCAGCGGGCAGTGCAGTGAAATTATATCGCTTTGGGCAAGTAGGGTATTTAAATCGGTAATAGTGTAATTGCCTGGTTTTGCAAAAGGGTCGCACACTAAAACGTTAGCGCCAAAACCATTTAAAATGTTACACAGTGCCAAGCCTATTTTACCGCAGCCTATAATACCTATGGTCTTGTTATGTAAGTTAAACCCAAGTAAGCCATTTAAATCAAAGTTGTCTTCGCGTACGCGGTTATAAGCTTTGTGTGTTTTACGGCTGAGGGTGAGCATAAGGGCAACACAATGCTCCGCGACTGCCTCAGGGCTGTAAGCGGGTACGCGTAACACGCTGAGGTTACGCTGTTTGGCAACAGGCAAGTCAACGTTATTGAACCCCGCACAGCGTAATAAAATAGCGCTAACACCCAATGTGGCAAGTTGCTCAATCACTGCTTTATCTACTGTATCGTTTACAAATACGCACACAGCGTCAAAGTTTTTAGCTAATATTGCCGTCTGCGCCGATAAACTTTGCTCAAAATAAGTAATAGTGATGTTAGAAAAGCCATTTAAACTTTGCTCAAAAAAAGGTCGCTCATATTTCTGAGCACTAAAAAAAGCAATATCCATTAACTAGCTCCAAGTAATCAATTATTTTATTACCATAAACTATTCTTACTATAGATGCTTCACTCTTGTTGTTTTAATTACGACAGGATTATTTTAATACAGCCGAACGGACTCCTAAACGAGCGGTCGTCGGTTTTATAACGGGCACTGATTCTAAGCAGCTTGTTATTACATTATGTAATGACTCTGGTTTAGTTCGCGGTGCATAGCGAGCAACCAGCTGCCCTTGTGCATTAACTAAAAACTTAGTGAAGTTCCATTTTATTGCTCGGTTTTGTGCAATCCCCCGTGTATGAGACTTTAAATAACTAAACAGTGGATGCGTATCTGGGCCATTTACCATGACCTTATTAAACACCTCAAAATTAATTGAAAAATGTTTTTGATAATAGTCTTTAATGGCCATTCCCTCTAATGGCTCATTTTTATCAAATTGATTACACGGAAAGGCTAAAATAGTAAACCCATCGTTTTTGTATTGTTGATATAGCTTTTCTAGCGCGCATAATTGCGCAGAAAAATGACATTTACTGGCGGTATTAACAATAAGAACCGTTTTTCCTTTTAGCTGACTCAAAGAAAAATCATCGTTATTACAAAGTGGTGCGTTAAATTGATAAATACTATCCATAGATTACCTACCTAATTTCCGTATGAGGGAAATTTTAAAAGACTTTCATTCGCTTTTTTAGCGGCCGATTGACATAATCGAGCTTATGTTTCTAAGTTATCAGTTAAATAGGTCATTTTTATGTCAGTAAAAATTGCATTTATAGGTTTAGGCGTAATGGGTTACCCAATGGCAGGGCATCTAGCAAAAGCGGGGCACAGCGTATGTGTTTATAACCGCACAGCAGCTAAAGCACAAAAATGGGTTGAAGATTTTAACGGCAGTTTTGCACCTACCCCGCGTGAAGCTGCAAGTGGTGCCGATATGGTATTTATGTGTGTTGGCAATGACGACGACTTACGGTCAGTGGTATACGGCGATGATGGCGTTTTAGCTGGTATGGACAAAAACACGATTTTAATCGATCACACAACTACTTCTGCTGAGGTAGCGCGTGAAGTTGCGGCAAAAGCGGCTTTACAGCATATCGACTTTATTGATGCGCCAGTATCGGGCGGTCAAGCAGGTGCTGAAAACGGGGTATTAACCGTAATGGCCGGTGGCAACGAAGCGGTATTTGCTAAAGCACAACCTATCATGGCGGCATTTAGCCGTTTTAGTCAGCTTTTAGGCGAAGTGGGCTCAGGGCAATTATGTAAAATGGTTAATCAAATTTGTATTGCTGGTGTGGTACAAGGCTTAGCTGAGAGCTTACATTTTGCTAAACAAGCAGGGCTTGATGGCGAAAAAGTAATAGAAACCATTTCTAAAGGCGCAGCTGGTTCGTGGCAAATGGAAAACCGCTATAAAACAATGTGGGCAGGCGAGTACGAGTTTGGTTTTGCTGTAGATTGGATGCGTAAAGATTTAGGCATTGCCCTTGATGAAGCTAAAAATAATGGTGCAACGCTGCCAATGACTGCAACGGTCGATCAATACTACGCCGATGTACAGGCTCTTGGCGGCGGCAGGTACGACACATCAAGTTTACTAGCGCGTATTGAAGCACTGCATAAAAAGTAATGTAATTGGTAAAAGTAAACTGTTCACAAAGAGGCTAAGAGGCGCTGCGCTTTTAGAGAAAGTGATACACATAAAAAATGAATGTTGGTTTTATGTTTTCTCATTTATTCCTCATTCACTTCTCTTTGTGGGATTAACTTTCGCTTACCTAGCTATACACAAAAAACGCGACACTTTATTGCTAAATCGTCGCGTTTTTCATGGGTTATATACACTAAAGCAAATTACATGCTTTGCGCGTAGTTATACAGCGCTTTTAAAATTGTAAGATTTTTTTCGCTGTCATCATGCTCATGCGCTAGGTTTTCAAGGGTGATCATAAAATCTTGTGCGCTGATTGATGGCTGATCTTCGCCATGCATTAACTTGCTTTGGCAATATTGACGCCATTGATCAAGCTCTTGCTGGTTTAGCGTTTGTGGCCAGTTACGCGCGCGGTATCTAAACAGCAAAGTATTAAACTTAGGATCTTCAAATTCAAGCTTTAAACTTGCCAAGTCTTCAGGTTTTGCATCACGAATAATCGCAAATTTGGCTTTATCAGCATGGCTAGTAAAGCCATCATAAAGTAAATAATCTACATTTGTAGTGGCGCTGTAATCGCCTTGCTCATTAAATACTTCAGTGACTTTATCGCGAAGCTCAGTATTGGCTTTTAAAATGGCTAAATTAGCCAAGCATTGCTCACGGTCAATACCCAAGCGAGCAGCGTTTTCAGGCAGTAGTGTTTTAGCTGGTGCTAAAATAGGGCACTTATTTAAATGCACCAATTTTAAACCTACGGGTAAATCACCCTCTGCTAAATCTATACGTTTGGTGTATAAACGCTTGCGTAATTGCTCTACATTTAAATCAAGTAACACCTGCGGGTTTTGGGTTAAATCAAAACAAATAACTGCGTTTTTATTAACAGGATGAAAGCTCATAGGTGCCACCCACGTGGTACAACCCTGGGTTGCTGGAATACGCGACGAGGTATGCACTAATGGGGTCATGTTAAACACGTCCACCAATTCAGCAAGGGCTTTCTTATTACGCAAACTAAAAAAGAAGTGATACAGCTTAGGCTGCTTTTCTTTTATTAATTTAGCCAGTGCAATGGTAGCCGTTACATCACTTAATGCATCGTGCGCAGCGGCATGTTCAATACCATTAGCTACAGTTAAATGCTCAAGTTTAAAACTTGGGCTGCCATCTTCTTTTAATGGCCACTCAATGCCCTCAGGGCGAAGTGCATAGCAGGCACGCACTAAATCTATAATATCCCAACGACTGTTATTGTTTTTATATTCACGCTCATATGGGTCGTAAAAGTTACGATAAAAGCTATATCGGCTTACTTCATCATCAAAGCGAATACTGTTATAACCAGCCACACAGGTATTGGGCACGCTAAATTCGGCATGAATTTTAGCAATAAACTCAGCCTCAACTAAGCCTTTTTGCATCGCCACTTGCGGGGTAATACCGGTGATTAAACACGCTTCAGGATGGGGTAAATAATCCGCTTGCGGCTTACAGTACTCAATAAGCGGCTCGCCAATAATATTTAAATCAAGATCGGTGCGTACACCTGCAAATTGGCTCGGCTTATCTTTTTGTGGGCTTGCTCCCCAGGTCTCGTAGTCGTGCCAATAGATTGTTGCTTGATTTTGCTCTTGATAAGCCATTAAAAAACCCTATAAGTTAGCTTGAAACGGTTTATATACCGCCAAGTTACTAAATTTATGAATTATTTAGATTATGGCATAGGGTCACAGAGGTTTATAGGCTTGAATAGGGAAATCTATTAGTCAAAACATGATTTAAGGGTGATTATTTATTTTTAAGGTTCTGTGATAGAGAAATTATTTATAAACATAACGGTTAATGTTATAACTTAAGCCAACACTCCATATTCTTTCAACAACATGAAACTAATAATAAAAACGACTCTATTTTGGGTATTAATCACCTCTACCGCTGCGTTTGCTGAGCTTGCAAAAGTTAAAGTAAATGGCTTTGATATTGAATATGAAATAGCGGGTAGTGGTAAACACACTGTTTTACTCGAGGCGGGTGGCTCTGCAGGGCTGAGTGATTGGGATCCCATTTATAACTCGCTTATCAAGCATGCAAAAGTAATTCGCTATTCTCGAATTGGCAATGGCGGCTCAGCGCAAATAAAGAAAAACTATAGCTCTGAGGAGTATGCTGCTGAAGCTTTACTATTACTTAAAGCGTTAAAAATTGAAGAACCTGTGATTTATGTGGCGCATTCTTATGGTGCTTATATCGCAAGAGTATTTGCAGCAAGCTACCCTGATAACATTAAAGCGTTAATGTTAATTGAACCCGCCTCAGAGCATGATGTTGATATTATGCGTAAGATTGATTTACCGCGCGCTGAAAAAGAAATTGCTGCTATAAAACGTGATGATATGAAAAACGGCATATCGAATCAGTATTTAGACTTTTGGTCGAAGCGGCCTTTGCCCGATTATCCACAAATAGCAGATATTCCCGTGACGGTTATTGCCTCAGTTAAAAAATATGAAAATCCATCGGTGTTATTTTTTACTGAAAAAGGGCGTGAAATGTGGGGAGAACTGCATTCAAACTGGGCTAATGCTTTTCCTCAAGGTGAGATAGTGCTAACGCGTAAAAGTTACCACTATCCACAAAATGATGAGCCAGAAATGGTGATCACCCAGCTAGTCAGGTTACTTAATCGCACTGATTAATTTTTAGTTTACAAAAATATACACAAGCCAAGTTTTAATTCTGTTATTTGGGTCGTTATTCTGTAAAATTATCGGCTTAACATTTGTGACCTAGTCGTTACATTTGTTGTTGGGGTTAATTATTCAATTAATATAAGCAGACGTTATGATTTTTTATATTATTGGGTTAAGTACGCTTGTTATTATTTTGTGTGTGGCGCTTTATGTGATTTACAGCAATATACGTAAGAGCCGAGTAAGAAAGTCAAAAGAATATAATGTGTTATTTGATAAAGACACCATTATTGATGAACTCATTGCTCAACTTAGCGAGAAAAACCAAACCCAAGAAAACCAGGAAAAAACAATTAAAGGCAAACAAGAGATCCTTGCAACTTTTATAGATTTGCATCGATCGGGTAGTTTTTGTGCGCATTTAAGCGAACAAGAAATTACGTATTTTGTTAAAAAGAAACTAAACATGGAGAGTACTCAAAATGGATAGCGAGCAACAAGCAGTCGCTGAGGCAAAAAACACCTCATTTATGGCACGTTTTGGTCGTCGTAATGTGATTTTACTAACATCCGTTGTCGTGGTGTTAGCAGTGATTGCAACATTAACGTCGCAGGTTATTTCATGGAATGAAGCCGATGAACGGCTAGTTCATCAGTCAGCTTTTACCGGTAATTTAACGGTAATAAATCAAGCGGGCCCTTACTTAAAAGCATTTGGTACGACATCAGCCTATAAAAAAGTTATTTCAATTAACTTTACCGGCGATAGCAGCGCAACAGCCAGTGCCATTGTACCACTCATTCCTATTCGATTCTTAGATACCACGACCGGTGGGGCACGCGGTGTTTCCCGCTTTAGATTGCCTGGCAACGTACCCGCTAGTGAATCGGGTGCTTTACGTGGTTTATTAAAAATTCATGAAGAATTTGGCTCCCAAGAAACCCTAATTTCTAACCTTTTAATGCGTGCCACTACAGAAAATGTAAAAGCGTCGGCACGTATGATGTCGGTGGAGCAACATTATTCAGGTGGTAATGGTCAATTAAGCCAAGATTTTTCTGATCAACTTACGAATGGTATTTTTGTTACTGAGCAAATTATTAGTACTGGCGAGCGTGACAAGTCTGACGATTTAAGTAATTTAAGTAAGCAACAACGCGTTACCATTAATATAAAGAAGGATGCTGAAGGTAATCCGCTACGTAATGCGCCTATTTTAGGCTCTTATGGGATCACAGTCGTTGATGCGAGTATTATTGATATTGATTACGAAAATAAAGTAAATGCACGTTTAGAGGCGCAAAAACAAGCGGCTGCTGATGAAGCGCTGGCAAGACAAAACCTTAAAAAAGCAGAGCAACAAGCACGTACTGAAGTGGCATTAGGCGAACAAGCGATTGCAAAGCAAAGAGCTGAGTCTGAAAAGCTAAAAATTAAAGAGCAAATTGATGCAGAACGAATAAAAGCGAATGCGATTATTTCTGCTCAGCAACGTGTAGCTGTTAAAGCGGAGCTTGCAAAAGAGCAAGAAGAAATTTTAAAACAGCAACGCTTAGAAGCATTAGGTATGGACGTTTTAGCTGAAGCGCGTTTACGCGCAAAATCAGCAGCGCTTGATCCTAAGTATGTATTTGATGAAACACTTAAAGCAGAAGTTAAAATTCAAACGGCTTTATTTAATAGCTTAGGTAACAGTCGCTTAGTGCCTGAAATTGTTATAGGTGCAGGGCAGGGTGAGCAAAATAATGGTTCTGAATTTATGCGCTTACTGGCGGCCGACGCGGCATTGAGCCTTAAGAAGCGTTTAGAAAAAGAGAAAAAATAAACGTTAAAAATCATTATAAAGCCCTAGCTTTAATTGCTAGGGCTTTTTTTGTGGTATCGCTTTGTAAGTGGTGAGTTTAAAACTTAGGACACAAAGCGTGGCTAAAGCCTTTTTCGGTTAGCAAAAAAGTGGCGCTGGGCGTCGAAAATATATATTCCTCATGAAGAAGAAACGCAATTGTTCCTTTTATTTGCTCACCTTGATGATCTGAGGCATCGCTAATTAATTGTTCAGGATCTAACTGGCTTGGGCTTGGAAAGTTATTATAAAGATGCTTAAAAATTAACGTAGCAATTGTGTTAAAGGTATCGTTATTTTTCATTTTTGGAGAGTCCTTAATTTATATATGTAGCAACAAACTGGCTGTTTTAAATATGCTTTTTAAATAATAACACATTAAAAATAGGTACATGATCATCCTACTATTTTTTTAAGCTTTAATTTTGCAAGCTGCTGCTTTCATTTATTAAAATGATGATTAATTGTCATGCTTACCCTGCTAAAAAGTAGTGTGTGTTGTTGGTGTGTTGCGCAAAATCATAAAGTGTAATTGAAGAGTTGTAAAAATACGTTATCATTGTAAAACAATATGTAAAATCAAGCAGGTACTTAGCTCACGCTGACCAAGTTCGAGTTAATAACATCAACAAGGCAAGCAAGGACAAATTATGACACCTATGAAACCTTTAGCACTGGCAGTGGCTATGGTTGTTTTTTCACATCCGGCACATGCAGATACAGATCTTGATAAAGTAAAGCAGCAATTAAGCAGCTTACAAAAACAAGTGGAAATGCTGCAAAAGCAACTTGCAAAAGCAGAGCAAAAAAGTGAAAAGACAATCGAGCGCACCATTGAACAGAAAGAAGATATAGCTGAAGTTAAAGTAGCTAAACATGAACACAAGCCTCAGGGAATTAAAATTGGCGGTGCTGTTCGAACCAACTATAGCCACACCTCGTATGATGACGACAATAAAAATCGCGGCGGCGATTTTGACTTTGATATTTTTCGCTTAAATTTCTCAGGCGATGTGGGTGATGTAAAACTAAACGCTGAAATTCGTTTTTTTGATTACATGACAGCTGTTAAATACGCCTATGCTGCTTACGATTTTGCTGATGATTGGCAAGTTCAAGCAGGTATTACTCAGGTTCCTTTTGGTAACTGGCCTTACAATTCACATAACTACTTTTTCAGCACTAACTATTACGTAGGCCTTGAAGACGACCACGATTTAGGGGTGTTATTTAAGCGTAAAATTGCCGATAACTGGCAGCTTGATTTAGGCTTTTTCAAAAATGATGAATTAGGTGGTGTTGATGGTTATGTAGATAACCGCAGCGATCGCTACTCATACGATATTGTTGGTTTTAGAGAAGCTGGTGATGGTGTTTACGCTGAGCCGACCAATCCAATTGGCGAATATAATACGTTCTCAGGTCGTTACGGCTACCACATAGAGCATGAGGGTGGTAAAACTGAAATTGGTGTGTCAGCGCTTGCTGGTGGCTTGCATGATGGTGTTGACCGCGCAGGTGACTATAACGCATGGGCGCTTCACTTAAACAGTAATATGGGCCCTTGGAACTTGCAATTACAACATGGCGAATACAACTACGATATTGATAACGTAAACCGTATTGCTGTAGGCGCTTACTCGTTTTACGATAGCATGGCAGCGGAAGCAACTATGTCGAGTGCAAACGTAGCATACAGTGTGCCGGTGCAATGGGGTGCAGTAACAAACTTACAGTTTTATAATGACTACAGCGCTATTTACGACAAATCAGACAACAGCAAAGATACCTGGATGAACGTAACCGGTTTCTCGGTCGCTGCAGGTGGTTTATTTACGTACTTTGACTTAGTTCATGGTAAAAACATGCCGTTTGTTGGAGGTTCATTAGCGGGCGATAGCAGCGAAACTGAGCGTCGCTTTAACATTAATATTGGCTATTACTTCTAATAAGCTAGTATTCAAAGCACACGTCTATATACTGGGCGTGTGCTGCTGTCGTTTTAAAAATTATTTTTACCCTACCAATTTCAGCACCTACAAATTGATAAATCTCTAATCAACTTCTAGTATAAAAGTTCAAATGGAATTAAATAAATAATCCATATAGCTTAGCTGGAGGCTAGACATCGATGTTTGTCGTTAATGAGCAGGTATTATCTGATGTAAACAAAAACTTTATTATTCCCCCAAAACCGCAAATTTTAGATGATCTTGATAGATTAGCACGTCAAAATGAGCCGTCTTTAATGGCTGCTGCAGATATAGTTGCTAAAGATGTGGCCATATCGTCTGCTATTTTAAAAATTGTTAATTCACCCGCTTACGGCTTAGTGCGAAGCATTGCTGACATAAAACAAGCCATCATGTTTTTAGGTTGGAATGGTATAGAAGCACTTATTCCTGCGCTTAAATTAAAGCAAATGTTTTTACAAAAAACATGTTGTATTAGTTTAGAGCGTTTTTGGGATAACGCGTCTGAAATTGCTAATGTAAACATGATTGTTGGGCAGCGAGTAAAAAATAAAATTCCAGTTGAATACTTATACACTCTCGGTTTATTTCATGATTGCGGCATAGTTCCGATGGCGATTAAATATGACGACTACGTCAATGTGCTGCATGGTTCAAATAGAAGCAGTAAAGAAAGTTTAGTTGATATTGAAGATCGTGTTTATGGCGCTAATCATGCCATTATCGGCTATTACTTAGCATCGAGTTGGCATTTACCAAGAGATATTTGCCAGCTTATTCTACGCCATCATGATTTAAGTTTACTTGAGGACACATCCGATCCTAATCAACAGCTCTGTTTTTGTGTGTTAAAGCTCTCTGAAAGCATAGTAAATAGTATTTTACGTGATGAAAAAATTAAAGATTGGGAGCGCCTTGAACCGTTTATACTTAAAAAGTTAAATATGTCTGAAGATGAATATATTGATTTACAAGAAGAAGTTATTGATTACTTAAATCAGTAAATAATCATGCCGGGTTTGCAGCCTAGTTAAACGAGCGGTTACTTGTCGCTTTTATTAAAACGAATATGCTCAGTTTAATTAGACTAAAGTCTATAGGTTAGTTTTTTTCACTTATTGGTTTGTTTTTAATCGTTTGTCGAGATTAAGTAAACACTCTAAAGTTTAGTTGTCGGCAACAAGCACGACTAACCAAATAGGAAACTAATCATGAAACGCTCACTTATCAAAACCATCGCTCTTGGCTCTTTATTAACTTGCTCAGCTGCTGTAATGGCTGATCAAAGTGACTACAAGTTAATGGTTATTGAAGAGGCTGCAACAGCCCCACAAGAATTCGAAGTTGCATTTAACAGTTGCGCATTAAATGTAAAATCAAAAAACTACAGCCAAGCTGAAGAAATTTGTTCAAAAGCAATTACATTATTACAGCAAAGTACAGGCCCGCGCTTTAAAGTACGTGAGCTGACTTCATTTGCTTTAAGTAACCGCGGTGTTGGCCGTTTAATGGCTAAAAACGAAACCGCAGCGTTATCTGACTTTTACGAAGCACAGCAAATATCAGGTAACGAGTTAGTGTCGCACAATTTAACACGTGCTAAGCAAGATCTTGCTCTATAAAATCTATTAGTGATTAAAAAAGCCCATGCTAATTTAGTTAGCATGGGCTTTTGCATTTATGTAGTTGGCTTATTTCATGTCTGTAAATTATTGTCGATTAAAAGTTGAGTCAATTTTTTTAATCCTTTACCTTTGTTGGTTATTTTCCATGCAAGGTATAAGTCTTGAATAGGACGTGGTTCAATGAGCTCCACAACATGAAGTTTTTTAGCTTTAATATGTTCAGCAATAAGGTTTACTGGTAAATAACCAATCCCGATTCCCGATAAAATAGCGGTAATTTTTTGTTTTACGGAGCTTACATAAAAACGTTGACTACCTTCGATTAAATTAGCTGACCACGGAATACTTTGTTTTGCAGAGTCATGAACTATCACTGTGGTGTATTGACCAAGCTCACTAGGCTTGATGGGTTTTTGCTCTTTTGCTAAAGGGTGGGTTGGGTGAACCACAAGTACATTTTGAATATCCGTTACTTTCACTGCTCTGATCCCTTTTTGAGCAGGCACGGGGGCGGGTGCACCAATCACTAAGTCAACATTGTCCTCTATTAACGCCTCCCATGTACCGCTCATGACCTCTTCTTTTACATCAATTTCAATGCTTTTATGTTCAATTAAAAATTGCTGCAAAGCAGCAAAAACATTTGTTACGTCAATAATTGAGTCACAAGCAATCCGTATTCTAGGCTCCCAGCCATTAGCTATGGTTTGTGTTTGCTCCGATAAATTATTTATAGCATTGAGCACTTTACGCCCCTCGCTCAGTAAATGTTTACCTGCGGGGGTTAAAACTGCTCGCCGACCTTGGCGCTGAAATAAAGTTACATTTAATTGCTCTTCAAGTTTATTAACAATATACGACAGGGCTGATGGCACTTTATTAAGTTGTTCTGCAGCGGCTGCATAACTGCCACGATGCTCAATGGCGTCTAATACCAGTAAAGCTTCTATGCTAATAGGGGGTGTATTCATCATCATACCAAATATTAACTGTTCAAAATATTTGAACATATAAAGCAAATAATAGGAGTTATTTAATTTTAATTCAACTTATACAATAGCTGCATAATCAACAGAAACAATACAGGTAAACATTATGACGATTAAAAATATCACAGCTGCCATCACAAAAACTGAACAGTCTTTTGCAACACTACCATTAAGGCTTATTGCAGGATTAGTGTTTAGTGCTCATGGGGCACAAAAACTGTTTGCGTGGTTTGGTGGCTATGGCTTGGAAGGCACAGGGCAATGGATGGAGTCGATTGGCTTAGCACCGGGCTATTTAATGGCATTAATGGCGGGTGGCGCTGAATTTTTTGGTGGATTACTACTCATCGTTGGTTTGCTGGTGCGTCCTGCGAGTTTTTTACTGGCTATCACTATGGTGGTTGCTATTTTTACCGTACATATAGATAACGGCTTATTTATGAGCAACAACGGTTACGAGTTTGGTTTATCGTTGTTGGCAATTACCTTGGCCTTATTTATTCAAGGAGCTGGAAAGCTATCCCTTGATGGAAAAATTCATAACAGATTAAACCAATAAGCTGATCATATAACTGATTGAACTTTAAGCTGCCAATCTGCGTAAGGTTGGCACATTCTACATACTTAGGAGACGGACATGGGATTACTTGTTAACGGTGAATGGGTCGATAAATGGTACGACACCGAAAAAAGCGACGGTAAATTTGTACGTCAAGACAGCCGTTTTAGGGATACTATTTCATCTGCGCCACAAAGCAAATTTACCCCTGAGGCGGGGCGTTATCATTTATATGTATCGCTGGCGTGCCCATGGGCGCACAGAACGATTATTTTTCGTAAATTAAAGCAGCTCGAAGATATTATTTCTATGAGTATTGTTGAAGCGCCCATGATGGAAAACGGCTGGGAATTTGGCGAGCAGGGCGATCCACTTTATAACTTAGATTACGCCTATCAATTGTATTTAAAAGCCGATCCTAGTTATGAAGGGCGGGTTACTGTGCCGATTTTATGGGATAAAAAAACGCAAACTATTGTAAATAATGAATCAATAGAGATCATTCGTATGCTTAATAGTGCGTTTAATGAGCTCACTGGCAATACTGATGATTATTATCCAGAGCCACTTCGTGAAGAAATCGAAACCGTGAATAACCGTGTCTATAACACCATTAATAATGGCGTATATAAAGCCGGTTTTGCTACTACACAAGAAGCTTACAACGAGGCTTACACCGCACTATTTGATAGTTTAGACTGGCTAGAAGCGCGTTTAGCTAAGCAGCGCTATCTCGTTGGTGATGTTATTACAGAAGCTGATTGGCGTTTATTTACAACCCTTATTCGCTTTGATGCGGTTTATCACGGGCATTTTAAGTGTAACCGTCAAAAATTAAGCGAGTTTCACCATATTAGCAATTACGTTAACGAGCTTTACCAAGTACCGGGTGTTAAAGAAACAGTCGATTTAGAGTACACAAAGGTGCATTACTATGTAAGCCACTTAACGATTAATCCAACACAAATAGTACCGCTGGGTGCAAAGCATCATTTTGATGCTCCACACGACCGTGAACGTCCATATTAATTAATGTTTATTCTTTTTGAGGAAAGACCATGATCAATCATTATCCAAAGAATAGTTTAGGCAGTGCCGATCACGGTTGGCTTAAATCTAAACATCATTTTAGTTTTGCACATTACTATAATCCGGCACGTATGGGCTTTGGTACATTACGCGTTGTTAATGATGATTGGGTTGCACCTGAAATGGGATTTGGAGCGCATCCACACAAAAATATGGAAATTATTAGTTTCATACGCAGTGGTGCCATTACTCATCAAGATAGTATGGGTAATAAAGGCATAACCGAGCAAGGTGAAGTGCAGGTAATGAGTGCAGGCACAGGCATTGTGCATTCTGAGTATAATCGTACCAATGAGCCACTTACTTTTTATCAAATTTGGATTCAAAGTAATAAACAAGATGTGCCGCCGCATTGGGAAAGTAAAAAATTTCCGACCGACTTAGCTAACGAGCTTACGCTTTTAGTGTCGGGTTATGCAGAAGATGCGGGTAACACCTTATTTATCAATCAACAAGCACGCATTTATGGTGGAAAGATTGCAAAAGGTACCACCATCACTCAGCGTATTGATCATCAAGCTTATGTACTTGCATCTGATGGTGTATTTACTGTAGATGACAAAAGCAGTGTAATTACCATGAACAAAGGGGATGGTGCTGAGGTCACTCATGCTGATTTTATGACGCTAACTGCAACAACAGAGTGTGAAATAATTATTATCGATACATTAGGTTAGGGCTCAGTAGCAGTCGCCAATAAGCGGGTTAGGTTAAAAAAAAGCGTTAATTAAATTGTTTTTAGATTATTAAAAACCCAGCATCGGCTAAATAATGGTGTAGCAGGCACCGCGCCATTATTTATCTTTATTTTTATTACACTTATAAACATTATTCCCTTAAAATAGCGCTAATTGGTTCATTTTTATAAAGGAATTCTGCTGTAAATGAATTCTATTTCCCCCAGCGTATTTGGCCGCCTGTTTACCCCACACCGCACTGTTGATATTGATCAACAAGGTTTAGTCATTAACAACAAAAAGCACACAGATACACTGAGTTGGTGCGATTTAACCTCGCCTATTTGTTATGAATATGGGGTGCTTGGACAAACACTACGTTTTTCAACACAGTCTGGGCAGTATCGAGTGTGGATGAGGGCTTATGGCAGTCACCGAATACTTAAAGCCAAGACGGATCAGCTATGGGTCAATAATAATATTGAACCATTAAATGAGCTGCTAGAAAATATTAACCAATTTGCACATCATCAATTTTTGCGTCAATCCTATGTGGCAGATATAAAACAGCGCGTTAAACAACAATACAACCGCTGGTTTCCTTGGATAAAAAAGAGTGAGGCATTGGCAGTTGTTAGCACGCAAATAAAACTGCTCGAACAATATAGTCAGTGGAGCGATCCATTAACTCGCTTTTTACAGCATAAATACACACAGACACAGTTGCAGCGTTATGCTGGTTTTTTCGATAACGTTGAAGCAAACCCACTTACTGAAAAGCAAAGCCGGGCATGCATTATTGATGACGATAATAACCTCGTATTAGCCGGAGCCGGCACCGGTAAAACCAGTGTAATGGTGGCGCGAGCTGGCTATTTAGTTAAAAGTAATCAAGCTAATTACAGCGATATTTTATTATTGGCCTATGGCAAGCAAGCTGCCAGTGAAATGGACGAACGCATTAAAACTAAGCTGAATACGCAGGCTATAAAAACCGCTACTTTTCACAGCTTAGGTTTAACTATTATTACTGAGGTTGAGGGCAAGCCACCTAAAATATCTAAACTTGCTGAAAACGAAAAAGCTAAAATAAAATGGGTTGAGGCATGTTTAGAATCACTTGCCAATGCTAAACCACAGTATGCTAAAGCATTGGTAAACTATATAAATAACAATCTTAATGACGTTAAAAGTGGGTTTGAATTAAGCACTGCAAAGCCTAATCATATAGCGCTACTAAAAGAGATAAAAGCTGGCGGTTATTTAACCAAATTAGCGACTTTATTTAGTCAATTAATTAGCGTGTATAAAACAGCAAATATAACGCTTGAGAACGATTCAAAGCAGATACAGCAGGCTTGGAAATTATTAAAGCCATTATTAGCCAACTATAACCATTATTTATATACTCAAGGTGAAATAGACTTTGACGATATGATCCTCAAAGCCCTCGATTATGTTAATACAGGAAAGTTTATATCACCTTGGCGTTATATCATGGTTGATGAATTTCAAGATATATCGCCTACGCGTGCGGCGCTGGTTAAAGCGCTGCGCGATAGTAAGCCTAGAAGCTCATTGTTTGTAGTGGGCGATGACTGGCAAGCTATTTACCGTTTTAGTGGTGCTGATATGCGCCTTACCACAGAATTTGCCGCACATTTTGGTTTTACTACACAAACCATACTGGATGTTACGTTTCGTTTTAATAATAAAATTAGTGAGGTTGCTTCATGTTTTATCATGAAAAACCCTGCCCAGTTAGCTAAGCAAATTAACTCATTATCACAAGTGACAAAGCCCGCTATTAGCGTATTAAAAACAGCGAATGTTGTCTCAAGCAAAAATACAAAAATAGCTGAGCTAAATAATGGGGCACTTGCCCATGTACTCGACACTATCAACAAAAATAAGCCCGCTGTTGTGTATTTACTGGCACGCTATCGCTTTCAGTTACCTACTAAAGCCGATATTAACGCCTTGCAGCACACCTTTTCTTCATTACAAATTGAGTGTGATACCTTTCATGGTTCAAAGGGTAAAGAAGCCGATTACGTAGTTATATTAGGTATGCATGGCGGGCAATTTGGATTTCCGAGCACTAAGCCATCGCCTGCAATGTTAGAAGCTCTCTTACCCGCTAAAGATTTGTATGCCCATAGCGAAGAGCGACGCTTATTTTATGTGGCGCTCACTCGTGCTAAACACAAGGTGTTTATCATAAGTGATGACAACAACCGCAGCTGTTTTGTTGACGAGCTAATAAACGAGCATCAAATTGAGCTAAAAGAGTTAAAAAACATAGCCAGTAAAGTGGTAACGCAGGTATAAACCGCTTAGCGGCAAACGAATAAGCTTAAGCGGTTTATTGCGTTAATTAACCTGCAACAGGGGTGTTACCTGTGGGTATTTTTTTCATACTTTTTATGAGCATATAAATACAGGTGGTAATTAAACAACCACCTAAATAAATAAGCACACCATGGCTTGCATCAGAAAAATGCGTTGCCAACAACGGGCCTAATACAGAGCCGACACTGTAGCTGAGCAGCATTATTTCAGTTGCTGACACTATTTTTGCCATAGGTAAGGAGTCGCACGCCAAAGTAATTGCAATCGGATAAAGTGCAAAACTACACGCACCTAATACAAAGTAACTTACAACTAATCCGCCAAAGCTATGTGCGTTCAATATTACCATTACGCTGGCAGCACCAACAAAACAAAAAATAGCCATAAGTAAGCTTTTTATAATACGGGTTGATAAATAACTCACTAAAGGTTGCACCAGCATGCCACCTAAAATAATCACCGCCATAAGTAAGCCGGTATATTGGGCTTGATCAGTTTGCGCGGCTATATAAACTGGTAATAACCCGTAAATAGGGCCTAGTAATAATCCTGATACTAAACAGCCTAAAATAGCAGGGCGGCTGAGAGTTTTTAACTCTTTAAGTGGCAGCTTTTGTAATTGCTGAGCATTAGGTTGGCCTTTTGTAATTAATAATGGAGCTAAAATAGCCAACGCCAAAAGGGCCACGACAAATAAATACGGTACGGCACCTTCAGTGCCAAGCGGTGTGATTGCTAATTGCCCCACAGCGCTGCCACCATATAAAGAGGTCATATATAAACCTAAGCGTTTAGCTCGCGCCTTAGGTGTATTCGCCATTAACAACCACGACTCAACCACTACAAATACTCCCGCAACAGCAATACCAGCAACAAAGCGAGCAATTAACCACATTGTGGCTGTAGGGGATATAATCTGTGCAATAACACTGATGATCAGCAACATTAAAAATGCGATAAATGCCATACGGTGGCCAATTTTTACTACCACACGCTCAATACACAGCGCGCCAATAAGTAAACCAAAATAAAAGACGCTGGCAAGCCAAGGCGCAAGATCAATACTTAACTTAAAAGCACTCAGTGATAACGGGATCAGGCTCATTAAAAAGCCCGAAGCAATAGCAAAAAAAGATAAACCAATAACAGGGGCTAAAGGATTATTTGATTTACTATTAGCGGCAAGTTCCACCATTAGATTATTCCGATAAAAAGGGTTTAAATAATTGCTGATTTAGGTGTGATAGTGGCGCGATTATTTGAAGCAGGTTAATTTGGCTGCGAATTTATGCTGCTTTTTATACCAAGTAAAGTGTTTTTTAATTGCTCAATCAAAATAATTTTTAAAATGTTTTTTTACGTAAACTAATCGCTTAATTGCAATCTGATTGTAGAAATAAGTTAGCGTTTTTGTTTTATATTTGTTGATTTTTTAAAGAGGGTGATAACGTAGTAATGGCGGGGTATAGTTAAAAAATAAAAGCCCATGTTGGGCTTTTATTGGTGTTTATTTTAGTGCATGGCAAGCGCAAGCTTATGGTACAAACCAATACCAACAATCACATTAAACGGAAACGTTACCCCTAAAGAGCTGAGCATAGCTAGGCCAATATCAGCCTTGGGAACGGCTGCTTTAATTGCCGCAGGGGCTGCAATATAAGACGCACTAGCCACTAAACTACCGAGTATCACCACCGAGCCTAATTCTAATTTTAATAGTGTGCCTACAGCCACGCCGATAGTACCTAAAAATAGCGGAGTAATAATAGCAAATGCAGCGAGTCTCCAATGCTGCCAAGGAAATGGGCGCAGAGTTTGCGCAGCTACTAAACCCATTTCAAGTAAAAACAATGCCAGTACTACTTTAAAACTACTGGTTAAAAGACTGGTTACTTGGCTGCCTTGCTGTGTGCCATACATCATTCCGATGATCACACCGCCTACCAATAAAATCACGCTTTTGTTAGTGAGTGTTTCGTGCCAAAGCGCTTTGAGCGACAGTGTATTACTTTGGCTATGTTGTTTGTCGAGTTTACGATACAGCATTAAACCGACAATAATGGCAGGTAATTCGAGCATCACTAAATACAGTGTAACCTCAGTACCTACCTCTAATTTAGCTGACTCTGCATAAGCCAATGCAACTGCAAAGGTACCTGCGCTTACCGAGCCATAATGCGCAGCAATACTGGCGCTATTGGCCACACTGAGTCTAACAACATATTTTAAAATAGGGTAAAGAGTAAGGGGAATAAGACCACCGAGTAACATAACCGAGGCCATTTCAGGAAGAAGTTGCCAGCTTAAGTTACCATGCAGCACCATGCCACCTTTTAACCCTATGGTGAGCATTAACAATAGACTTAGTGTGTCATAAGTGGCTTTAGGTATCGCTAAATCAGAACGTAAAATCCCCGCCACTAATCCTAAAATAAAAAACATTACGACGATATCAGGCACACTGTTCTCCTTTTTGTTATTAGTTACTCAATTTGTTAAGCGGCGCTATTGTAAGCCTATCTTTGTATAGTAAATAATAAAATGAATGATAGTATCTTATAGATAAAAATCTATGAGGTGAATAATGAACACAAGGCAGCTATCATTTAGGCTACTCGAAGTCTTTATGAGTGTAGTTAAAACCGACTCCATTAGCGAAACAGCTCGGCAATTGCATTTAACCCAGCCTACCGTTTCTTTGCAAATTAAGCGCTTACAAGAAGCCGTTAATGAGCCTTTAATTGTTATGCAACAGCAAAAATTACAGGTTACCGAGGCTGGCTTACAATTATTTAGAACTTGTGAGCAAGTGTTTGGGCACTTTGATGATTACCAAGACTATTTAGCCGAGCTTAAAGGCGGGGAGCGCGGGCGCTGTAAAATTGCCATGGTAAACACTGCACAATATATTTTGCCTAAGTTACTTGGGCCTTACAGTAATGCCCATCCCCATGTAGAGCTGCCATTAGAAATTGGCAACCGCTCTGCAGTGTTAGCGCGTTTTGAGCGTGGAGAAGACGACATTTATGTGTTTAGCCACCCACCATCACTTGAACATGCCCAAGCTGCGCGTTTTTTACATAACCCCTTAGTTTTTATTGTGCCGCTTGATCATCCGCTTGCCGATGTAAAAGCATTAACATTAGCTGATTTAATGCCATATCGATTTTTATTAAGAGAGCCAGGCTCTGCTACGCGTATGCTCTTTGAAAGCGAATTACAAAGCCGTGGTTTAGTCCTTAGTGATAGTGTGCAAATGGCCAGTAACGAAGCCATACGAGTTGCTGTTTCCTCGGGAATGGGGATTGCTGTGCTTTCCCATCATGTATTACCAAAAGGCGATAACAGTTTTAAAGTGCTCAATGTAACCGACACCTGCTTAGCCAGCCATTGGTATTTTGTAGTGCGCACAGACAGGCATATTTCTCATGCTGCGCGCAGCTTTTTAAAATTTGCCCAGCTGAATTTAGAGCAATATCTCGATAAGCAATGGGTGCGTAATGAGCTAAATGGGCTTAATTTAAAATAAAGAGTTAAAGCGAAGCGAAAAAATATAAGTTGGTATTAAAGTTGCTGTAGTTATTCACATACAAGTATCTAAGTGAAAATAGTTAAAGATAGATATTTTAACGCAAAAATGGATTTGAGCTGATGACATCAATAACCTTTAAAAATCAATATAGTACTTATGTTAGTACAATAAATAAACCGGCAAAAGCTGACGAAGTTGCGGCAACTTCTGGCCCTGCGGCAACAGCTAAAACCAGCGATAGCGAACAAACGCAAATCGCAAGCGCTAAGCCACATGACAAAAGCTTTTTAGAAAATGCGCAAGAGGCGCTTATCTATCAACGATTAGGAGTTGATAAAGAAAAAATTGCTGAGTTAAAAGCAGCAATCGAAGCATTGGCAGAAAAACTTCAAGAGCAAGGTGCTGATATAGACACCATTAAAGAGCAGCTTGCAGAGTTACAAAAAATGCTGGAGCAAGAATACGAAAAAGGCACTGATCGAATGGCCATGCAACCTACGCATGAAAAAGGCAAGCTTGTAACCGCGTTAGCTTAGATAACGACACGTTGCAAGCTCATTTACTTCTGATTTTAAATAGATTTTAAGAATTATGCACAAAGAGGGCAATGAGACGCTGCGCTTTTAGAGCAGTGATCTAAAGCATATTTTTTATGGCTTCTCATTCAATTCTCTCAGCTCATACTGTTTTTTATGATCAATTTACAAAGAGGGCGAAGAGACGCTGCGACTTTAGAGTAAGCGGCTGAAATAAATTTATTTTTTCCTGCTTATTTTATCCTCATTCATTTCTATCAGTTTAAATTATTTTTAAGTGATTAATACACAAAGAGAGCGAAGAGACGCTGCGCTTTTAGAGCAGTGATCTAAACCATAACTTTCATCTGCAACCAAAAAACCAAGCTTGGGCATATAAAAAGTATCAACATGCCTACACTAAGCAAGTTGCCTTTACAAAGATTAAAATCATCAAGAATTATGTGCCACTTATATTTAAATAAATACCTACCCACAAAAATATCTAAACTAAGCATTATCATTAGCCACACTAAGCCTAATTTAAAACAATCTAGGTAATTTGTAGGGGTAACCCATGGCAGGGCTAACCAAGTTATAGCAAAAATAATGGCGATGCCTGAGAGTAAACTAAGTGTTTTAGCGCGTCGTTGCCCATATAATCGATGCAGAACTCGCACCCGAATGTTACCATTAATTATCTCGCCTAAAGCAAGTAATAAGCCTATGGCTAGGGCTTTTAATAACATGATGATTTCCTTATATTACAAAGGCCAACAGTTAAACATTTATTTCAAATAGTTTACATCAATACCCAATTAGAGAGCCATTGGTTAGCCTTTTAATTTATAACCATCGGTATTTGTTGTTATTGTGCGCACTTTTTTATAAGGTGAACTTTGCTTATAAAAATAACAACGGGATCAACCGATGAAAACTCTACAACAACAACTTGGCCAGTATGGCTTGTATCATCGTTCAAAGCGTAACGTATTAACTCACTTTTTTGGTATTCCACTGATTGTATTTGCGGCATTGTGCTTACTAGCGCGTGTTGAAATTCCTCTAGGGAGTTTTAATGTCGATGGGGCGCAGCTTTTTGTCCTTGCCAGTGTGGTTTACTATTTTATGCTGAGCTTTTCGCTAGGTTTAATCATGGGCATCATTTTTACTTTATTGTTAGTGGCAGCGCAGCCTATCGCCGCAATGCCCTTTACATCTTGGCTGACGATTGGTGTGGGTGTGTTTGTATTTGGCTGGGTGTTACAGTTTATTGGTCATTATTTTGAAGGCAAAAAGCCCGCCTTTGTTGATGATTTAGTGGGTTTAATTATTGGCCCTTTGTATGTCACCGCAGAGCTGTTATTTATAATGGGCTTTTATAAAAATTTAGAACAGCAAGTTAATGAAATAGCGGGCCCAACTAAAGCATAATCAGTCAAAGAATATAAGGTAAACCATGGATTATAATAATAAAACAGTGTGGATCACCGGTGCATCATCAGGTATTGGTGAAGAGCTTGCAAAACAATTTGCAGAGCAAGGTGCGAAGGTTATTTTATCAGCGCGAAATATCGATAAACTCAACCAAGTAAAAGACGAGTTAAAAGGCGAGGGGCATCGTGTTATCCCCCTTGATTTATCAAAGCCCGAAACTGTACTGCAGGATGTATCAGCGCAAATAGATAGCTTAGGCCCAATTGATATTTTAATAAATAATGGTGGCGTATCACAGCGTAGTTTATTTTTAGAAAATGACTTTAAAGTGTACCGCCAACTCATGGAAGTAAATTACTTTGGTTTAATTGCACTCACTAAAGCAGTGCTACCTTCAATGGTGGCGCGAAAAAGTGGTTCTGTAGTGGCTATTAGTAGCGTGGCAGGCAAAGTGGGCTCTAAGTTTAGAACGGGTTATTCAGGCAGTAAATACGCTGTAGTAGGCTTTATGGATTGCTTACGCGCCGAAGTCGCGCAGCACAATATACATTGCTTAACTATTTGCCCTGGCTCAATTAAAACAGCGATTGCCCATAATTCATTGAACGGGCAAGGAGAGGCACAAAACAAACCTGAGCCTTCAATAGAAAATGGTATGAATGTAAATGTAGCCGCATCGAAAATGCTCACCGCAATCTATAATAAAAAAGACGAAGTTGTAATAGGCCAAGGGTTAAGCGGTTGGGCACCGTTCATAAAACGGTTTTTCCCTAGTTTATTTAATCGCTTAACCGCCAAGGTAGAATATAAATAGCCAAGCACTTAGACGCCAGCATTGAGCCGCTTAGCGCAATGCTGGTTCGTGTTCTGCTTTATGGCTGTTTTTGTACTTTCCAAGGTGGGTTTAATCGATTTTCTCCAGCTTTGTAGAGTTTAATTTTATTGCCTGAGGGGTCTCTTAAAATCGCTTCCTTCCACAAATATCTTTGCTCTGTGGGCTGCTGTTCGAATACGATCCCCTTTTTGATCAACTGTTGACACAATTGTTCAAGATCATCGTTCTCAAAATAAATTACAGAATGATTTTCAAAAAACTCACCCTCTAAAGACAATGAAAATGTAGAGTCACCTTCAGGGCAACTAAAACGTGCATAATGCGGTGTGTCAACAATTTGGGTAAAGCCAAGTGAGCGATAAAAACTCACCGCTTCATTCATATCTTTGACTGGCAAAGTTACTTGATTCAGTTTCATTCAAACTCCCACTACAAAAAATAGATAAATTTATATGGATTTACTTCCGACTAGGTTCATGTCCTTCATAACGAGGAAGCTGGGCATCTAAATCTTCCCAATTAGCTTTTGAGGTCACGAAATTATGCGATATTGGCCTTTCAACTATATCGGAAGTTAATGCGCCTAAACGCAGGCGATACCTTTTTGGCGATTGCGCATTAGCACTATAAATTGGTGCGCCGCAGGTTTTACAAAAGTACTTACGTTTGCCTTCACTGCTTTGGTAAAAGGTGAGGGTTCCGTTTTTGTCAGTTAATGTCAGCTCGCTGGCATTAATAAACCCATTGGTAGCAAAGGCACTGCCACTGGCCTTACGGCAAAGCGAACAATGACAATGGATAATATCAGTAACATTACCATTAATTGAAAAATTGATTGAGCCACATAAACAACTACCTGCGTACATCTGTATTCCTTGGTTTATATAATTTGTTCGTTATATTGTATTCTTGCCAGTAAATTGTTGACGCTTTATGGCTTGATTACACACTCTACAAAAATGCTTTTCGCATCCACATAACCACTAGCGCTTAAATATTCAGAGATTTCAAACAATGCATCAAGTCCTTGTCGTATTAGGTAAATAATTCCACTAATTAACTTTAATGTAAACAACTGATTATGCGAGAAATAAAATGGCTTTTGAGTGTCGTACCAATAGGACTGTAATAACGTGATGGGGGAAATGCAAAGTGAACTTATAAGAAGTGTATTTAATTTTGCTTAGTTGGGTAAATGTTTATCGAAGTTATTTAGTCGGGGAAATAAAAACCCCGCACTGTTAATGCGGGGGATAGGCTTAAACTTATTAGGTTTAATGTTTACTTGGCTTTTTTGGCTTCGAGCGCTTCTATTTCATTCCAAATTTTTTCAGCCTCGTCAGTTAACATAGCATAGCTTTTAATATCGCCTTTTCTTTGCGCTTGCATGCCTTGTTCTAATTTTGCGTCGTATTCTTTACGTAATTTTTTGATTGGATCTGGCTTTAAAAATGAAAACATCAACACCCTCGTTGTTTATTAGCTAGTTACAGTAACAATACGCAGTGAAGGCGCAAAAAGTTTTCTGTTACTGTAATTAGCGTATTAAAAGATTACTGTGGTTCAAGGCGCACAATGCCTTGGCCGTCTAATCCTAAGTAAATAGTGCCATCATCACCTTGTGCTAGGCTGCGAATACGGCCAATGCCTTCCAGTAATTTACTTTGTTTAACGACATTGCCATCTGCTATTTCAAGTACGCTAATAAACGCGTATTTCATTGAAGCGAGTAAAAATTTTCCTTTAAGCTCAGGATATTTGTCACCTTTTACGAGTAGCATGTCTGAAGGGGCAATAGAGGGTGTCCATTGTAATGTGGGCGCTTGCATGCCTGATTTTTCGGTTAAATCGGTAAACGAGGTGCCACTGTAGTTAATACCATAGCTTACCACTGGCCAGCCGTAGTTAGTTTTAGGCTTAATCATATTAAGCTCATCGCCGCCACGGGGGCCGTGTTCGTGTGCCCAAAATACATTATTTTCACCATCGAACCACATGCCTTGTGGATTACGATGCCCGTAAGACCAAATCGCTGGTTTTGCGTCTTTTTGGTTTACAAATGGGTTGTCGGTTGGAATTTTACCATCGTCGTGTAAACGATAAATTTTACCGCCATCGCGGCTTAAATCTTGTGGGTTAATATCTCGCGAGCCGCGATCGCCAATGGAAAAATACACATAATTTTGGTTATCAAACACAATGCGGCTGCCGTAGTGCTGGCCTTTTTTAGAGTTATGCTCGCCTTTGTATAATTGTTGTGGCTCGCGCAATTGGCTGTGATCGTTACTTAGCTTTGCACGCATAAGTGCGGTGTTACTGCCAGCGCCGTCACCTTCACTGCTTGAGTAAGTGATATACAGCCATTGATTATTAGCAAAATCAGGATGCAGTTCTAAATCAAGTAGGCCGCCTTGGCCGTTGGCATCAATTTTAGGTAGCCCAGAGATTTTAGTTAAGCTGGTGGTATTTTTACGCAGTAAATACAAGGTGCCACTGCGCTCAGTTATTAATAAATCACCGTTTGGCAGAGCCTCAATAGCCCACGGAATGGAAATCCCTTGGGCAACAGTGACTGGTTTTACATTAAGCGCTAATTTATCCAGTCCTTTAAAATCAACTGCATGAGCACTAAGGCTGGTAAGCGCCGAAAATGCAAATGCACAACTGGCTGTGGCGAGTGTAGAAAATTTTTTACGCGTTGTTACTTTGTTCATAATGGCTTCCAAAATTAACTAAATTTTAACTACCTTAGCACGCTATTAATCACAGTGTTAAGTATTTGGGATGAATGAAATTGCACGCTATTTAACCGCTTTAATGTTGGTTTTTAGCTTAATGAGCTTGTTTATGTCCCTCAGGTGTTTACTAACTTTACAGGTATAGGAATTAAAGACCGCTTTAAAAAAATTGAATAATTACTCTATTAGGGTTGAAATTTAAAAATTCGAGCGTACACTTGTGCGCTGAAAGTTGAGCTTACACGTGTAGGCTCAAATATTTAAAGCCCAGCACATGTGTTTGCGTGAATTCGCTTAACACAAAGTGATGGGTAGTCGATTTAAGTAGAGAATTAATAACCATGCTAACTTCGGTATTAGACCAATTTTCAAAATGGTTTTTACACCATCAAAGCTTTGCCGCTTACATAGAGCCTTTAATACAGGTCGTTAAACCTGCATGGCGAGCCGGCTTTTTTCGTGCGCAAATTATTGATGTACACGCGTTGAGTGGTCAGTTTTTAAGTGTAACGCTTAAACCCAATAAACAGTGGCGCGCCCACATTGCGGGCCAGCATATTAGTTTAACGCTTGAGCTCAACGGGCGTTTGCTTACCCGTGTATTTACGCTTGCTTGCAGCCCCGCGCAATACAAAGCAACCGGATTGCTGCGAGTTTTAATTAAAACCAATGAGCAAGGACGTTTTACAGCTCAGTTGCAAAACGCATTAAAAGCGCAGTCGTGGTGTAATATTTCTGCGCCAAGTGGCGACTTTGTATTTAAAAGCTGGCATAAAGCCAGCACCTTTGTTGCTGGTGGCTCGGGTATTACACCTATGCTAGCAATGCTTAGCCAGCAATTAGCAAATACTCAACACACCATTAAATTACTGTATTTTGCAAAAGCTAATGAGCACCAATGCGTTGAAGAACTTGCCGCATTAGCAGAGCGTTATGTGCATTTTTCTTACTTGTTACTCACTCGTGATAAGAGCCCGCAATTAACTACGCATATAAACATCGGTGACAATCCTGATATTTACTGCTGTGGGCCAGCAGCGTTTATGCAAAAAATTGCACATTTTGCAAACCAGCATCATTTAACCTATTACCAAGAAGCCTTTAGCCTTGCATTGCCAAGCTTAAATGATGACAGTCAATTTACTGTAAAAATTAATAATGATCACCACGACGTAGCAGCGAATGAGGTGTTGTTAACTCAGTTTGAGGCAAAAAAACTACCTGTGCAGCGAGGGTGTGGGATTGGTATTTGTCATCAATGCCAGTGCATTAAAAAAACGGGCGTGGTGCGCAATTTAAAAACCGGTGAGTTATCAGATAACGGCGAGCAGTTAATTCAACTGTGTGTTAGCCAAGCGGTCAGTGATTTGGAGTTACAGCTATGACAACCATAAATTATCAACAATTAGCCGAAGATTTAGATGGCATAAAAATGTCGACGCTTGCCAAAGTAGGGCAAAAGGATGCAAACTATATTCGTTCTATTGTGCGTAAGCAGCGGTTTTGCGAAATAGGCGGACGGATTTTATTGATGCTTGGTTTTGTACAGCCATTATTGTGGGTAGCGGGTGTTTTATTACTTGGTTTGGCTAAAATTCTCGACAACATGGAAATTGGCCACAACGTAATGCATGGTCAATACGATTGGATGAACGACAAACAACTTAACTCTAAAAGCTACGAGTGGGATATAGCCTGCGATGGCCAAAGCTGGAACCGCGTTCATAACTTTGAACATCATACTTACACTAACATTATCGGAAAAGATCGTGACTTTGGTTATGGCTTATTAAGGTTGAGCAATGACTTTAAATGGCGGCTAAAAAATACATGGCAGTTTATTACCTATTTAAATTTAAGCGTGCTGTTTCAGTGGGGCGTGTCGTATCATGAGCTCGCAGGCGAGCGAGTCTTTATAGGTAAAAAGAAACCAAACCGTGAAGGTGCTGTGGCGCATAGCACCTTAAAAAAACGCTTTTTTAGTAAAGGCGCGCGCCAATTAATTAAAGACTATGTGCTGTTTCCACTTTTAGCGGGGCCTCTGTTTTTATGGGTGCTAAGCGGTAACTTATTGGCGAACCTAATTCGTAATTTATGGACATCAACCATTATTTTTTGTGGCCATTTTACCGAGCAAACGCATACCTTTTACGAGCAAGATTGTGAAAACGAAAGCCAAGGTCAGTGGTATTATCGCCAAGCGCTTGGGTCGTCAAACATTAAAGGGGCGCGTTGGTTTCATATTTTAACGGGGCATTTAAGTTTTCAAATTGAACACCACTTATTTCCAGACTTGCCATCGTCACGCTACCAAGAAATAGCACCACAAGTGCAAGCTGCTTTACAAAAGCAGGGCATTGCATACAACACCGGCGGTTTTTTTCACCAATATACCTCGGTGTTAAAACGTATATTTCGTTATTCATTTAAATAGAGGTTAATAAAATAGCCGCTACTATAATGTATGCATTAAATAATCAGCTAACCTTAAATTGTTAGCTGATTATTGCATTAAAGAGTTAGTAAGTGCTTTTTTGATTAAATAATCATCAGCACATGCAAAAAATTCGTCTAATTAATTTAAAAACAGCCTGTTTTGCTATGGTTAAATAGTAGCGGGTTGTCATACAATGGAGAAAAATAGACCACACAAGAGAGAATAAAAATGGCCGCATTTGGTACTGTGTTTATGCCGCAGATGATTCAAGCTAAGTTTTCTGACAATCAGTGGGGCGAAAGCTCAATTGTTCCTTGCGATAAGCTTGAGTTGCATGCAGGTGCACACGTTCTTCATTATTCAAGTACATGTTTTGAAGGTTTAAAAGCCTTTCGCCATGAAGATGGTTCGGTAAATATTTTTAGAATGGATGCAAATATTGCGCGTATGCAGCAAAGTTCTGAATTATTAAGTTTACCAGCGGTTGATGGCGAGATGCTAAAAACAATGATCATCGATATTGTTCGTGAATACGCCGATGAAACGCCGCTTCCTCCTGGTTCTATGTATATTCGCCCAACCCACATTGGTACTGAAGCTGCCATTGGCAAAGCGGCTGCGCCTTCAATGAGTTCATTGCTTTATACGTTATTATCGCCAGTGGGTGACTACTTTTCAGGTGGTGCTACCGCGCTACGTGTTTTATTAGAAGAAGACGGCATGCGCTGTGCCCCGCATATGGGTATGATTAAAAGTGGTGGTAACTATGCTAGCGCGCTTGGCCCAATATCAGCAGCGCGAACTAAATATAAAGCCGACCAAATTTTATTTTGCCCAGGTGGCGATGTGCAAGAAACCGGCGCGGCCAACTTCATATTAATTGATGGCAACGAAATCATTACTAAAGCACTCGACAGCACCTTTTTACATGGTGTTACTCGTAATAGTATTTTAACCATTGCGAAAGATTTAGGAATGACGGTAAGCGAGCGTAACTTTACCGTAACTGAGCTTTTAGAGCGTGCAGCAAAACCAGGTACAGAGGCAGCACTTTCAGGCACTGCAGCAGTATTAACACCAGTAGGTACGTTTATCCATAACGATAAAGAATACAAAGTGGGTAATGGTGAACCAGGACCAACAACAGCACGTTTACGTCAAGCATTGAACGATATTCAATGGGGTAAAAGTGAAGATACACACGGTTGGTTAACTAAAATCTAATCGGGTTCTAGGGTCTGTTGACCTTTGCGGATTAAAATTTGTTCAAACTAGGGGCGGTTTAATCGCGGCGCGAGGTTTGTAACCTAGTGGGCTAAGTAAAAACCGAGCAACAAAGAGTAAATCGTCCCTAGGCAGAACCCTTCGGGCAGCGCCTGTTTGGCATTGATGCTGCGTTATCGCCTATTTATGGGGAATAACCACACCACATAGGCTATGCCTTGCCTAAATACCAAACAGACTGCTGCAAATTTAACCTTGAAAGATCAACAGACCCTAATCTATTAAAAAGCCACACTAAATAGTGTGGCTTTTTGTTTTTAGCTGCAGCTTAAAATTTCATTTCAACTTTGCCGTAAACATAGCGGCCATTAAAACCAAATGGCGAAAAGCCCGAGTAAGAGAACAAACGAGAGAAAGTGGTTACATCGCTCACTAAATCACGCGTTGGATCTGGGTATACATCAAACACATTATTCGCGCCTAAGCTCAGAGTAATGTTGTTATTAAGTGCATAGGCAACATCTAAGTCGGTGATCCACTTTGGCTTGAGCACTTCGTTACGCTCTGGAATTTCTGATGGGTCTTGTGTTTCACCATAGCGAGTGCTGCGAAGTGTGGTACGCCATTCGTTTAGTGTCCATGTAGCGCTTAGGTTGTATTTATTACGCGGGGTACTTACTTCAAAACGACGCAGTTCATTACCCGAGAACAAATTATCTTGTTCAACACCTACGCTTTGTAGCTCAGCGGGTGGGGCAATAATATTAGTCACTTCGTTTTTGCCGTAGTTATAGCCTAAATTAAACGCTACATCACCGTAGTTATCACTCATTAGGTTGTAAGAGGCAACCACATCAACGCCACGGGTTTTGCTATCAATCGCGTTTAAGAAAAACCGCCCTTGGTTAGCTCCAGTGCCCTCAAGTAAGCTTGCTACACCTGCACCCGACAGGTTATTTGATAACACAATACGGTCATCAATTAATATTTGGTAATAATCCACAGATAAGCTGAAATTAAAGTCGGTTGACCAGGTAAAACCTACCCCGTAGTTGGTGGCTTCTTCTGCATCTAAGCCCGGTGATCCCAATGCAACGGCTACATCACTGCTTGGGGCAAACGTCCCTGTTTGTGTTGGAATACCATCAACAAACACGGTGGCCACTGAAGTAAAATATTGCTGTTGCAGAGAGGGCGCTCTAAAGCCGGTTGATACAGAGCCGCGTAATGCTAAATCTTCTGTTAGCGTATAACGGGTGGCAATTTTACCATTAAGCGTATCGCCAAAGTCAGAGTAGTCTTCATAACGCGCTGCGACGGCAACGTTCCAGTTATCTGTAATAAAGGCTTCTAAATCAACGTAAAGGCTAACATTATGGCGGCTGTTATCACCCGCAGACTCAGGTGTGAAACCTGGGAATACTTGCGAACCTGCAGAGCCAAATGGGCCATTAACTGGGTCGGTTACTGCGCCACCAGGGCCAAAAGTGCCCTGTGCGTATGAGGCTTCTTCGCCTGCCTGAATTTCGTAGCCTTCACGACGATACTCAGCACCCACTGCGACGTTAATTCCGCTAGCTAAAAAGTCAGCATCAATCTCGCGGCTAAAATCAAGATTAATAGTCAGCTGATCGTAGGTAAGTGTACCGGCATCAAAACTGGTTTGACTGCTAGGTCCATATGAGGTGTTTAAGCTATCAATAACACCAAAGTTAAAGGCATCTTGGCCGTATACAGCAGAAGCGTCGTAATTCCATTCATTAGCAAAACCTTTTACGCCGAGTGCTAACGAAAAATCGTCAATATCTGAGGTGATCACCGGTAAAAAGCCATCAGGATAAATTTCTGTTACGTTACGGCTGTCTTGTGCGCGACGATAAAAACCTCCGCCTTCGCCTTCACGCTTGCTGTAAGAGCCAAACGAGTAGAGCTCGGCATCGTTAGTTAATTGATAACCGGCATTATAAAACAGCGCGAAGTCTTCAACGGTGCCATTGCCAAAGTTATGATTGTAACGATCCCATGTGAACTCACGCGGATCAAGAGAGCCATCAGGTAGGCGGGCGTAATTTTCGCGCTGGTCATAATCAGAGCGATTCGTTGAGCTACGGTCGCGATATTCAGTAGAAATACTTAAAAAGCCGTTATCGCCCAATTCAAACCCCATATTACCTTGCAGGGTTAAGGTTTGGCCGTCGGTAAGCGAGCGGTCACTGCCTTCATTAAAGGCTAAGTTGCCATTGGCGTCTTCAGAAACGGATTCTAGTTGAGGCACACCCTGCATTTCGGTGATGTTTGCTCCATATACAGCACCTAGGCTGCCGCCACTGCTATTACTTTTAAGGACAATATTGATCACACCGGCAATGGCGTCTGAGCCATATTGCGCTGCGGCACCGTCGCGTAATACTTCTATTCGCTCAATGGCATTGGCTGGAATAGCGTTTAAATCAACCGATGATGATCCACGACCGGTTGAACCGTTTAAATTAAGCAGTGCATTACTATGGCGACGTTTACCATTTACGAGCACTAAGGTGTGATCAGGTGCTAAGCCATGCAGTTGAGCTGGGCGCACATGGTCGCTGCCATCGGTGATTGATGGCTGAGGGAAATTAAAGCTTGGTAATAAAGTGCTCAGTAGTGCATTGGTTTCAGTTTGCCCTGAACTTTTTAGGGCATCGCCGCTAATGATATCAATCGGAACTGGGCTGTCTTCAACTGTGCGGCCGAGTCGGCGAGAGCCAATTACACTAATTTGTTCAATATTTTCTTCTGCTTGTGTGTCTTGCTGTGCGGCATTTACCGACCACGAGCCAAGTAGTGCAGTGGCAACACTGAGTGTAATGGTTTTTTTTGCTGTAAATAGCTGTTTTAGTTGCATGATTAGTTTCCCTCATTCAATGCTCTACAGGTAATTCAATTATTAATGAACTAATTGAAACTTCTGTTGTCAAGGTAGACCATTTTTACAACCAAGGTCAATTGAATTACATTCAATCTACAATTTATTTACAGTAGCGGGTGGAGTATTTGAGTAGCTTGTAGCGTAAGTCGCCATTTACCATTTAATTTTACCTGTGAGCATATCTTTAAACATTACCCAATCGCCCCATAAACTATATAACGGGTGCTTAAATGTAGCAGGGCGGTTTTTTTCAAAAAAGAAATGCCCAACCCACGCAAAGCCATAACCAATCACTGGTAATAACCATAACAACATAAGTTGTGAGCTAAAAAACGCATAGCCTGCCAGTAACAGTACTAAGCTACTGCCTATAAAATGCAATCTACGGCAGGTTTGATTACGATGCTCTTTTAAGTAATAAGGGTAAAAGCGTTTAAAGCTTGTAAAGGATTGAATTTCTGTCATTACTTAGCCTATTGGTGTTTAAACGTTGTTCATTAATGTATTTAAGCGTAACTAAGCGCAGGTTAACAGCGATAAATGACGTTTACCGCATCTTAATAGACAAAAGCAGTAAAAGTTAATAACTTAGAGTGATTATCAATAAGGGAATAAAATAACAATGCTAAAAAAAACACTGACCTGTGCGGTTGTAATCGCACTTGCGGGTTGTTCACAACCTGCAGAAAACACCTCTCAAAATGAAGTAAAAACAGCAATGAAAGCAGTTAACTCTCTAGATTACCCTGAAACTAAAAAAGGCACAGTGGTTGACACTTACTTTGGTGAAACTGTGGCTGATCCGTATCGTTGGTTAGAAGATGATATGAGTGATGAAACGGCTCAATGGGTTAAAACACAAAATAACTTAACTTTTTCATATTTAGAGCAAATACCGTACAGAGATATGTTAAAGCAGCGCCTTGAAAAGTTAATGAACTACGAAAAAATCAGCGCGCCGTTCACCGAAGGTGATTACACCTATTTTTACAAAAATGATGGCCTGCAAAATCAGTACGTTTTATACCGCAGTAAAGACGGCGGCGAGGCTGAGATTTTCTTAGATCCTAATACCTTTAGTGAAGATGGTACCACTTCAATGTCGGGCTTATCATTTTCAGAAGACGGCTCATTGTTAGCATACCAAATATCGGAAGGTGGCAGTGATTGGCGTAAAATCATTGTTATAGACACCGAAACCAAAGAGCAAGTAGAGCAAGCACTGGTTGATGTTAAATTTAGTGGCGTAAGTTGGTTGGCAAATGATGGTTTTTATTATTCAAGCTACGACAAACCAGAAGGCAGTGAGCTTTCTGCAAAAACTGATCAACATAAAGTGTACTACCATAAATTAGGCCAAGCCCAAAGCGAGGATACGCTAGTATTTGGCGATACCGCTGAGCAAAAGCACCGTTATGTAGGCGCTAAAGCGACCAAAGATGGCCGTTATTTGTTTATTAGTGCTAGCGTATCGACCTCAGGCAATAAGTTATTTATTAAAGATTTAACTAAGCCAGATAGCGAGTTTGTTACCGTAGTGGGTAATACCGACTCTGATACCAGTGTGATTGATAACGAAGGCAGCAAGCTATTTTTGGTTACTAACTTAAATGCTCCGAATAAAAAAGTAGTGACGGTTGATGCAAGCAACCCGCAACCTGAAAACTGGCAAGACTTTATTCCAGAAACCGAAAACGTACTTAATGTAACGCTTGGCGGTAACACATTCTTTGCCAACTACATGGTTGATGCTATCTCTAAAGTGAAGCAGTACAACAAGCAGGGCGAATTGATCCGCGATATTAGTTTACCAGGCGTTGGTACGGCGGGTGGTTTTGGCGGTAAAAAAGAGCAAACTACGCTTTATTACTCATTTACTAACTACAAAACACCTGGCACGACTTACAGTTTTGACGTACAAAGTGGTGAGTCTAAAGTATATCGTAAGTCAGGGATTGATTTTAATAGCGACAACTACACCTCTGAGCAAGTATTTTATACCTCTAAAGATGGCACTAAAGTACCGATGATTATTACTTACAAAAGTGATATTAAATTAGACGGTAGCAACCCAACTATTTTATATGGCTATGGTGGCTTTAATATAAGCTTAACACCTCGCTTTAGCTCTACAACAGCGGCTTGGCTTGAGCAAGGCGGCGTATACGCAGTGGCAAACATTCGTGGTGGCGGTGAGTATGGTAAAGAGTGGCATAAAGCGGGTACGCAATTGCAAAAGCAAAACGTATTTGACGACTTTATTGCTGCTGCACAATACTTACAAGATAAAAAATACACCTCTAAAAAGCGCCTAGCACTGCGAGGTGGTTCAAACGGCGGGTTATTAGTCGGTGCCGTAATGACCCAGCGACCTGACTTATTTCAAGTGGCGTTACCTGCGGTAGGCGTACTCGATATGCTTCGTTATCATACTTTTACAGCGGGTGCTGGCTGGGCATACGATTACGGTACTAGCGACCAAAGTAAAGAAATGTTTGATTACTTAAAAGGCTACTCGCCAATTCATAATGTAAAAGCAGGGGTTGAATATCCGGCGACGATGATCACTACAGGCGATCATGATGACCGCGTTGTACCGTCGCATTCATTTAAATTTGCAGCAGAGCTTCAAGCGAACCAAGCGGGCACTAATCCAACGCTTATTCGTATTGAAACCAATGCAGGCCACGGTGCGGGTACGCCAACAAGTAAAATTATTGACCTTTATGCCGACATGTACGGTTTTACGCTTTACAACATGGGCATTAAATCACTTTAATGTGACTTTATAAGCTAACGAAAAGCCGAGTTACTTAAATGACTCGGCTTTTTTTAGGCTCACTACTTTATTGTATGGGAGAGAACAACCGTTGATAAGTTTTATAAGCGTATTCGTCACTCATACCGCTTAAGTAGTCACAAATAATTCGCATGCCTTGATGGTGCTTTTCGGCTTCTAGGTAAAGTGCTTGCGTGGTTTCGGGTAATAACCGCATTGGATCGCTGGCAAATGCGGTAAACAGCTCAATAAGCAGGTTCTGCCCTTTAAATTCTATTTGCTGCATTTGAGGGTCGCGTATCAAGCGTTGAAACACAAAATGCTTAAGTATTTGTAATACGTTTTCGTATTGCTGATCTAATTTAGCGGTGTGCTTTAAAATAGGGCATTCAAAGGCATCGTTTTGTATGTCTAAATGAATATGAATAATAAAGGTATTTACTAATTCACCAATGGCATCTTTGCGTTCATGTTCGTGCTTTGAAAATAATCGCTCTGTAAGTGATTTAAGTAGCGTATTTAACCAATCATAGTTTAGTGCTTGTAAGTGCGGCAATGCATGGGTTAACCAATCGTCTAGGCTTAACACATCGGTGGCTATGGCATCTTCAAGATCGTGTACGGCATAGGCAATGTCATCAGCCAGTTCCATAATGGCACTATCGAGAGATTTATAGCGTGTTTTAGCACGGTATGAATCTACAATATTTTGGCTGGTTAATAATGCTTTATCATTTTGACTCAGTGGCTCAATGATCCAATTAAATATAGGTGCATCGTCATTGTAAATGCCTTTAGCAGGTCGCCAGTCGTCGGCTTTTATAAACGCGCGTTGTTTATCCACTTTGGGAATGTTGTACCACAGCTGGTCGATAAAACCAGGGTACTTTATAAACCCTAATAATGTGCGCCTTGTTAAGTTCATGCCATAGCCATTACTGTAAGGCTCTAGTTTGGCTACTATTCGTAGCGTTTGTGCGTTACCTTCAAACCCGCCATGATCACGCATCATGTAGTTAAGCGCAATTTCTCCGCCGTGCCCAAAGGGCGGATGGCCGATGTCGTGCGCTAAACATAAGGTTTCGAGTAATCCGGTTGATGGGAAATGTTCAAAGCGAGGGTGCTGGGCTTTTAAGTGGCGTAATATGCCCGTGCCTATTTGCGATACTTCTAAAGAATGGGTAAGACGTGTGCGATAAAAGTCATTTAAACCAATACCCATTATTTGAGTTTTTGCTTGAAGGCGTCTAAATGCTGCAGCATGAATAATTCGAGAGCGGTCTATTTGCCAAGGAGAGCGGTTATCGTTTGGGCGGTGCTTATATTGTTCAATTATTCTATTTTGCCACTGTTTATCCATGTCACAACCTATCTCTATATCTACGACTTTAACGCTTAGTATATTATAAATAATTCACAATAGGCGTATGAATTTTATTCAGTTGTTCGGTATTCGCGTTTATAAAGTGGCTTAGGTATAATGAGCGTTCGTATGTATGTGACTACACCATACATAACTTAGAGTTTAATTGAGATAATACATGTTAAAAACTATTTTTCAGTTGTTGTTAGCCGCCCTTGTTATTTGGGCACTTACTCATCCATTTATACAAACTGATGAGTTTGTTTCAGATGAACAAACACGTGCTGACGACATTAAAAAAGAAAAGAAGAAAGAAAAACCATTGCACAATGTTAAGTTGCCAAAATTCTCAGAATACACCGATGTAAAAGAGAAAAAGCATGCGTTTTTTAACTTCATTAAGCCCCATGTAGAAGCCGAAAACAAAAAGATTTTACAGCAACGTGCAAACATTGAAATTGCGCGCATGATGCTAGAGCACGACGAGCCGTTAAGTAAAAAACAAGCGAGCGATATTAAAAAAATACTTAAATTATACCGCTTACCTGAAACCTTAGATACGCTTACACTAACTCAAGCGCTGCGCCGTGTAGATATTATTCCTAAAGAACTTGCCCTAATGCAAGCTGCTAATGAGTCGGCATGGGGTACCTCACGCTTTGCCCGAATAGGCTTAAACTTTTTTGGCCAATGGTGCTACAAAAAAGGCTGTGGCATGGTGCCAAGAAGACGTAATAATGAAGCTGAGCATGAAGTGGCTGCATTTAAATCGGTTCGCGCTGCTGTAACGTCATATTTTAGAAATATTAATACGCATAATGCCTATAAACAATTACGCAGTATACGTGAGGATTTACGCGCACAGCAAAAGCCAATTAAGGCGACTAAGCTAACCCTTGGGCTGATGTCCTACTCAGAGCGTGGTGAAGCGTATATTGAAGAGCTAAATACGATGATCAATCAAAACCGAGCGTACTTTGATGAATAAACCAGTATTAAAATTAGTTACGACTATAGCGACCTGCTTTTTAGCAATAGCGGCAAATAACACCTATGCTAAAGAGTTTGTTATGTCGTATGACGGTTTTTACGACCGTTTAAAAGTAGTAAACAAAGGCGATTTTCAGTATGCCCGCGTAAACTTTTATATTAGCGATATTGGTACTAACGAAGTATGTAGTATCAAAAGCGGGACTATTTTAACTGAAAAAAATGAGTACCCGCTTAATTACACTGACAAAGCGCAACTGTTATTACCGTATGATAAGCAGCTCGATACTGACAAAGCGGTGATTGTGGTTCAGCCTAAAAATCCGGTTCATGATTGTCAGTTAAAGCTTCAAATAGAGGCCAACGAGCTAGAAGGGCTAACCTTTTCAAAGCAATCATTATTAACCATTAATCATGAGCTTGAAGCGCTTTTAACAGACTTGTCGGGCTTTTTTGTTAGCAAACTAATGTGGTATTTACTGCCTGAGCAAAAAGGGGTGGTTGTTACTTTTAACGCGCCTAAACAATTTGATGATGAGCGCATAACATGCGAAGAATCAGTATGTTATTTTGAAGTAACAGACAGCTGGCAAAACGACACCAAAGTATTGGCTGATATAAACGAGGTAGTTAAAGTAACGCCTTGGATCAGTAAGTAATAAAATTAATTGGTTTGATTATAAAGCGGGGTCAGGTTTGACCTCGCTTTTTTATCGCCAAATTAAATAATGGCAGAGGGGCTATTCATGAGCGCGCTTTTTTCATCATGAGTAACAACTTTATTTCGGCCCGTTTCTTTAGCAATGTAAAGGCGTTTATCAGCTTGCAATAGCAGCTCTTGCATATTTAAATCGCGAATAAGTGCGCTACTTACTCCAGCACTAACAGACAGTGCAATACTATTACCGTTAAAATAAAAGGGATATTGATCAATACTTCTGCATAGCTTTTGGGCTAACTGCCTTGCTTGAGTAAGATTTTTTTGGTTAAGGAAAATAGCAAACTCTTCTCCGCCAATTCGAGCGGTAATGCCTGCTTCAAAAAACAATTCGTTAATATGTTGTGCAATCCACTTTATTGCTTCGTCGCCAGTTTCATGACCATATCGGTCGTTCACTTGTTTAAAAAGATCGATATCGAGCATAATTAACGACACTCTGCTGTTAAGTGGTGCAGTGTGGGTTATTTTTTTACACAGGCGGAAAAAGCCTCGCCTGTTTAATAATTGTGTGAGCGGATCGTGATTAGCTAAGTTTATTAGTTTTGATTCTTCATTGGCAAAAGCAATAAACGGCAGAATTAACGCACTGGCTGTGGTTAAAAATAAATGCGAGACCAATAATAGTTGTAACCCTGCGGCTAAGTTCGCCTGACTAATTTGGCTAAAGTAGGGTAAAACAAGGAGTACAACTTGCAACAGCATTACTACACTGTGTAGTGAAAAGCAGGCAATTAGTAGTCGTTGCTGTACTTTAGCAACACTGGGGGTTTTGATCATTAAATAGGCCGCGTAGCTAAATAGTACGGCAGTAATGATACTGGTAATAATTTGCCCCGCATCAATGAGATACACAGCAAGTAGCAATGTGCAACATATAGCACAAGCATAATATAAAGGCGTTAGCTTCACTGCAGGCACCGTACTTTGTGGTATTAACCCTAAAATAAGCAGGAGTGGGGTTAAAATAATAAATAGGTAAGCAAAAAAGTAAGTTAAAAGTGGATAGTCAATCAATCCTCTCAAACCAATCAGGGCAATAGCGGTTATAAACGAGCAGCAGGCAGTAGCAAAAAATAAAAAGCTAGGTTGTTTTTTATATGAATACACTGAAAAAAAGAACACTGCAATAAACAAGTTAAGAATAAAACAGAGGCTAATTAATGTGGGTAAATGAAGCATGTTTTAGTTGCTCTTTTAGCTGAATAAGAAATAACGCTTAAATCATTATTAGGTAGTAACACTAAAATAGCAAGGGAGTAAAAAGTATTAACTTTATACTCCCTTGCTACAAACTTAACCCTTTAAGGTCAGTCGTTAAACTAAACTTTTTAATGCGGCATCGATTTCAGAAAAGTGAAAACGGTAATTATTTTCTAATGCTTTTTTAGGCACCACAAATTGGCCGGTTGTGAGTAGATCTGACATTTCTCCCATTAAAACATTGAGCACAGCTGCAGGCATGGGCATAAAGGCAGGGCGTGACAATGCTTTGCCCAATGATTGGCTAAATTGTTTATTGCTCACCGGATGCGGGGCAGTGGCATTTACAGCACCAGAGATATCTTGATTACTAATCAAAAATAAAATGAGCTGCACCATGTCATCAATGTGGATCCACGACATACCTTGCTCGCCATTGCCAATTGGCCCGCCTAAACAAAGCTTAAATGCAGGCAACATTTTTCCAAGTGCGCCGCCTTTTTTAGCCAGTACAATACCTGTGCGAAGTAAGCAAACACGGGTATCGTCAGACTCAGCTTTTAATGCAGCGAGTTCCCAATCCTTACAAAGTTGGTGACTAAATTCATCGTGCGGTTCTGTGTTGTTTTCATCAACTTGGGTTTTACCTTGGCGACCATAATAGCCTATTGCACTGCCTGAAATAAACGTATGTGGTGGTGTATGACACTGATTAATTGCATCACTTATGGCTTGGGTAATAATAATTCGGCTATCACGTATTTTTGCTTTTTGTTTATCACTCCAGCGTTTATTAACGATAGGTTCGCCGGCTAAATTAATGACAATATCGACCGTATTTAAATCGACATCGTCTAAGCTGCTAACAGCATTTACTCTGTGGCCTAACAACACTTTAGCTTTGGTTGGATTTCTACTTAGTACCGTAATGTCGTGGTGGTGCAACAAGAAAGGGCAAAGGTGCCTACCAATCAAGCCCGTGGCGCCTGTAAAAAATATATGCATTGCAACTCCAAAATTATAAATAAAGCGGGATGTTTAAAATTTATACTCCCCAGCTCAACGATTTGCAAATTTATACGTACTAATCATTATTATGATCACCCATAAATATTTCATTCTATTGGGTTTTGCCTTACACTGAAGCCAAATAACAGCAATAGGATAAGAGTATTGGCAAGTTTAACTGGGGTAAATAAAAGCTTAATTATTTTTGCAGCGTTGGTCATTGTATTAGCGGGCATTAAAGCCGCAAGTGCTATTGTTATTCCGTTTATTTTGGCAGCATTCATCGCCATTATTTGTAGCCCACTCATTAATTTTTTTGCTCGCTACCGTATTCCAAAAGGCATAGCGGTGGTGCTTGTAGTGCTTATTATTATGGGCTTAGGTGTTAGCTTAGGCGGTTTAGTGGGGCAGTCGGTTAACGATTTTTCAAAGCAGTTACCAGAATACAAAGCACAGTTAAAAGAAGAATTTGTATGGCTGGTTGATATGGCTTCGCAATACAATATTTTAATTAATAAAGAACAAATTTTGTCTATGTTCGACCCCGGTAAAATGGTTGATGTTGCCACCAATATGTTAACCGGCTTAGGTAGCGTAATGGCCAATATGTTTTTAATTATTTTAACGGTTGTTTTTATGCTGTTTGAAGGGCCCATACTTGGCAAAAAAATTCATTTAGCACTAGACGACCCCGACAGCAAAATTAAGCAAATTGACCGCTTTTTAGACTCTATTAACTCTTATTTGGCCATTAAAACCCTAGTAAGTTTAGCCACCGGTGTAATTGCTGGTTTTTACTTATGGATACTCGATGTTGATTACTTTGTACTTTGGGGCGTATTGGCATTTATGCTTAATTACATTCCTAACATTGGTTCAATCATAGCGGCTGTTCCAGCACTGTTACTGGCGCTTATTACTCAAGGCCCCTTAGTGGCAGGGCTTGTTGGCGCGGGTTATTTAACTATAAACACCGTAATGGGTAATATTGTTGAGCCTAAATACATGGGTAAAGGTTTAGGGCTTTCTACGTTAGTGGTGTTTTTATCGTTAATATTTTGGGGCTGGCTATTAGGCTCTGTGGGTATGTTGTTATCGGTGCCGTTAACCATGATTGTAAAAATAGCGCTAGAAGCCAGTGACGAAGGGCGTTGGTTAGCAACCATGCTTGGCACAGGTGAAGAAACCGTCATTAAATCAGAAGACTAATATCTTACAAAGGCGTGGCTAAGCACGCCTTTAACATTATTAAGTATTTATTAAATTAGCTAAGGCGCTATCTACGGCGTTTATAGCCCCCTCTAAATAGCCAGCCTCCTGCTTTGCAAACTCACTGCCCACAAAATGCACTTTTAACTGTTTAAGCTGCTCGCCAAGCCCTGAAAAATTAAATTCAGGATGCTGCGATACACCTAGTTGGTCATCCTTGTTGGCCACAAATTCATCCTCAGCCCAATCTTTTAATGTGCAATGAGTGGCAGTATAAGCCTGCTCACCATAAAAATAACCAAGCTGATCAAGGCAAGCTTGGGTTAATTGCTCGCGAGTTACTTTACTGCGCTGTAAGTAAGGCACACCAATAAAGCCAAATAGAGCAGGGTGAGCATGATCACTTGCTGAGGCATCATGAATTTCTACTAACGGGCCAACACGGCTAAAACATTGCCCCGATAAGTTTTTATCTCGCCAAAAAGCGTGCTCAAAAGTGGCAACAAACTTTGCTTGGCCTGCCATCCACGTCGGCACCGACGCTAAACGCTGGGCTAAAACATTATCAGCCCATAAATGCGGGGTTAAATGCTGGCTGATCATTCTAGGGGGTAACGCCAACAGTAACTGCTCGCAAGTAAAGTACTGCGTACTCCCTTGGTAATTAGCGCTAATATGCCAGCCATCGGAAAGCTTTTTCACTTCGCTAACAGCGTGTTCTAATTTAAGGGTGTTTGGGTCAAGCTGCTGATAAAGCGCATTAATAAGCTCGTTCATACCGTTTTGAATTCTAAATAGCTGCATTTCACCTGCGCCTGCAATTTGCTGAGCAGGGGCAGTATGCGATGCTTGATACAACACATCGCCTTGGGTGTATTGCTCAAAAACAGGGATGTTTAAATTAGTAACTAACTGTTGAATATTAGGCTGGTGCGGAAATATCCAGGTAGGGCCCAAATCATGGCCAATGATGTTGTTAGTTGCCAAAAAGTGAGAGGCAATTCGGCCACCCAAATTGGCTTTGGCTTCTAATAATAAAAACGGAATATTTCGCTTTTTTAGGTTGTAAGCGGCATATAAGCCCGCTAAGCCACCACCAATAATAACCACAGGTTTATGCATTTTGAAATCACTTTAGCTAAATCAATCTACTGGTAGGTAGCTTGTGGTTTTTATGCAGATTTGTCAAAACGTTTTATGGGCTGAGTGAGTAAGCTTTGGTGTGCACTCATACTCAGGAAAATGAGCGACGCGCGTATAGTATGCTAATTAGCACTACTTAAAAGAATAAAGCTTAATTATAGCAATGTGTTAGGTAATTTGTTAAAACTATATGTAGTAGAAAAAATAAGCGCAGCGCTGGTATAAATATACGAGAGTCATCGACTATAAAATTGTCTGCCATACTTAACAAAGGAAGGTCTATGAAAAAGGAAATCACAACAACATTTAACGCATTAGCAACATTCGTGGCACTGCTAGTGATAACTGTCCACGAATTAATATATTATGAACCACACTCCGAATCGAACACCGTTTTTATTGATTTGTTCTTTGAATCTTCGTTGTTTAAATCACTGTTCTTATTTGTAATGCTTATAACAATGATGCTAGTTTTTGCAGAAATTTTTCGAAATATATGGAATCGATTGTTTACCGATTTATTTAAACTTCGAGATATTAACTTAAATGAGGCGTATTCGATTACCTCCTTATTAACATTAGTACTTTTCAATTGATGGTTAACAAAAGCTTTAAGCGGATAAAAATGAAAAGCACTTTTTAGCTTAATCATGTATTACCAAACATAGAAGTAGATTATGAAAAATAAGTTTATGGTTATTGTGTGTTCTTTTTTATTAACGTTTTCTTTGAATGCGTTTGCTCAAGAGGATAGCTCAGCAAAAGTAGCCCAGATATTAGGGGATACAATACACTGGACTGATCTAGAAATAGATTTGAGGTTTTTAAAAGGATATAAGCGATCTTATCCTGATTTATCAGAAGATAATGTGCTTGATAAAATGCGAGCAGATAAATTAACGTCAATAATTTGGAAACGAATTATCCAAAAGTTATCTGATGAACATAATTTAGAACCAACAGCTGATGAAGTCGGAAGTTTTACTGAAGCCATGCATCGTTTTAGCTCAAAGCCATCAGCTGAGACATTAACTTCTGAGATGAAAGAAGCTTCATTTAGGGCAAATAGAGATGTCGTTAAAACTTACAAAATTAGTAAGTATCTTTATGAAACGTATGGAGGCACAGTTATTTTCCAACAGGGAAACCCTCATGAACCTGTAGGAGCCTACCGTAAACTTTTAGAAGAGTATCAAGCCCAAGGGAATTTTAAAATTTATAACCTAAAATATGAAAAAGCTTTCTGGGCGTATTATTTGAGAAAACATCCAATGGTTATTCCAGAGGATAAAGTCGATTTTTCCAAACCATGGTGGGAAAAAGCACAGGTTGAGTAGTGCGTAAAAGCGTATATCAAGCTGTTAAAAAAGCAAAAATATAGTTGACTGTTTTCGTTCCATTTTAACCTATAATTTTTTGTACATTATTATGGCTTGCCCTTGCCAGTGAATTAAATAACATCATTAAATTAGAGTGCAGTACGTAACGAGAATTAAATATTTAAAAGGAATTAATTAAATGACAATGAAACAGTTTAAAACAGCGCTAGGCTTTAGCCTGATCTTAGTTACATTTCATAGCTATGCAACATCACTACAGAATCAGAATATCAGCAAATCTTGTGTTAGTGTTGAGAGTGAAAAAGATAAAAAAAGCCGACTACAAAGAGGAGAAGAAAGAGTAGACATTTTTGTCGGTCTGAATTCATTTACTGCTTATGATGAAGGGTTTAGACAAAAGATGAAGAGCGTTCCTGTTAAAGAAATTATGCCATATTCGTTTACGTCCATCGGCATTATTGCTGCTTCAATGCAAACGGTTTTTCCTGTTTTACAATTAGCGTTGTGCAATGAGGAATATGCAATTAATAATAAGTGTAATTATGAAAGGAATATTCATGGAGGGCGGCTTATTAGTATGGAAACTGAATGGAAAAGTGATACCCAATATACAATGACACAATACGTAACCAATGCTGAAACTGGTGCTAAAAGAATAAAGCTGATTGTCTCATCTGAACTTCCAAATTACTGGAATGGTAATATGACATTGTTTAACGAGGATGGTTCTAAAGCTGAGGTATCTTGGTCTAGAAGTGATGATGGAACTGAATATTATCAAGGGCGAAGCCTAGGCGGCACTGATATATCTAGTATAACATTTACTGAGTACCCAAATTGCTCTGCAGAGGTAACATATGTCAAAAACGACGTCAAAATTACAGCTAATTGGACATTAGTTGATGAAAAAACAACAGGCAATTTTTTGTATTGTAATCAAAAAGGCTGCCACAATGGGCATTGGTAAATATTACAGATTTGATATGAATCTCTGTTTTGTTGTCGTAATTTAAATGATGACGCGATTATTATAATAATATAGCTGGAATGAAAAAATAAAATGAAGTCTTAGGACTGCATTTACCCAAAATATATTTAAAACCCTATCAAAATTATGATACCTAATAACACTGAGATTTGTTCTGGTTTAAGTACAGTCGAGCATTACTGCTATCTTTATTTATTGCTAGCACAAGCCACAAATAAGATAAGTGATAATAAGGGTAAAAACTACAATGACTCAAAATAATAAAATTAACTATATTGAAATTCCTGCACAAAATATTGCAGCTACAAAGGCTTTCTTCAGTACGGTGTTTGGCTGGTCATTTGTAGATTATGGCCCAGAATATTGTAGTTTTACCGCGCAAGGGGTTGATGGTGGTTTCTTTAAATCTGATTTAGTTGTTTCTACTAAAAACGGAAGCCCGTTAATTGTGTTATACAGTAATGACCTTGAAGCGACTCAAAATAAAATTGAAAAAGCAGGAGGCAAAATAATTAAGCCTACATTTTCATTTCCCGGTGGTAGACGATTTCACTTTAGCGATCCTAGTGGAAATGAATTTGCGGTATGGTCAGAGTAATCACATTTCAAACTATATAACTACAAAAATGCAGTCTTTAAGGCTGCACTTCCCAAAACACCAATAAACTATTCACTTAATTACCAAGCCACAACATAAATCGCTTCCCTATGAGCTAATTAAAGAGACGTTTTAAGCTGCTGAATAAATTGCTCGGTCATGGCTATTTCACACTCTTTGTAGGTAACAACGGCTTGTTGTGCATTAGGTTGTTTTAGCATGTAGCGCCATTGGCAGCTTCTTTGAATGTAGTTGTCTTTAGCGTTAATGCTTAGCTTAAATAATGACAAAATTTGGGTGTTGCCGGTTTCGCTTTCTAATGCAGATAGTTCAAAGGTACGCTTTTGGATCCAGCTATCTTGTTCTTGCTGTACTCTATTTAGTTTGGCATCTAAACATTGTGTATATGCTGTGATTTGTTCGGGTAGGGCGTTTTTTTCAAGTGTGCATTCAAGCGGCGCTGCAACGCTTGGAACAGCCCAAGCAAATAACAGAGCTAGAGTAAAAAAAAGGATATAGTTATTTTTTTTCATGGTAATTAAACTCGAGAATAAATTTTGCGCCGCCCAAACGTTGCGACTGAGAAATAGTTAACAACCCGTGATACGACTTCACCAAGTCAGATACAATCGCCATGCCAACACCATGGCCACTTTCGTAAGTATCAAGGCGAGTACCGCGTTGAAGCAATGACTCGCGTTTGTCTGGTTGAATACCCGGGCCGTCATCACAAATACTAATGCTAAGTGTTTTAGCTTGTGAAACGTCAATACTTACTTGGGAGCGACAGGCTTTGCAGGCATTATCTATTAAGTTACCTAATAACTCCATTAAATCGGTTTTATCGCCTAAAAAGTAATCTTTATCACTCACTTTGCAATTAAATATGATGTCTTTATCGCGATAAACCTTACCCATTGCACTTAAGATAGAGTCGATAACCGGTTTGATGGGGGTTTGCTTTTTCCATGTATCGGAAGCCCCAGTAGCAGCACGTTTTAATTGGTGCTCGATCATCACATTAATTCGGTCAAGTTGTTCTTGTGCGTCGGCATCGTTGGCCAGTGGGCTTGATTTTAATACAGCTAACGGCGTTTTAAGTGCATGTGCTAAATCACTGAGTGAGGCTCTGTAGCGCTCTTTTTGGCGCTGCTGCGACTCTAACAATAGGTTGAGGTCGGCTTTTATTGTTTGTAGTTCAACGGGGTATAAGCCTTTAATTTCTTGAATATCGCCTGATTCAATAGCTTTTATTTCTTTATCTAGGCGCTGCAGCGGCCTTGCACTCCAAATAAAACCAATAGCCATTAACCCTGCAATGGCAATGCCCATTATAAACATCCAATCGACTAAGGTTTGTTTAAACCCGTCCATTAAACGCAGTAGGGCATCGTTGCGTTTTAATAAAATAAATCGTGCTTGTTCTGACTGGTCAATATTATTAAGAATGACCGTTAAGCTTAACTGCCAATAGGCGGTGTTGTTATAAACCACGCGTCTAAAATCTGCGGCACCGGCTTTGGGCTCTATATATTGGGGAACAAAGTTAACGTTAACCGCAGACTCAGAATGCCAAATAGGCACATCGTCACGGTAAATCATGGCATAAGTATCAGAATTTAAGTTGTTGAGTTCGGGGGTTAAAATAGAGCTGGGCATAATAATACCACGCTCTGTAAAATCAACCTCGGAGATGAGTGAATACAGGTGCGCTTCGAGGTTTTTTTCGGTGGCATCAACAAGTGACGCGTAATACGCCTTACCTATGGAGTAAAACAAAATGGGTAAGGCGACTAATAAAACAAAGACAAGGATAAATCCTTGCCTTATTTTTAACGAAATTTGCGGTGCTACCACTGGCTTTTAAGCCTGTAACCACGCCCACGTAGTGTTTCTACTGGGTTAAGCACACCGTCTGGGTCGAGCTTTTTACGTAAACGCAATACAAACACTTCAATGACGTTTGAATCAAGATCGAAATCTTGGTCATAAATATGTTCTGTTAACTCAGACTTTGAAATTACTTTTTGCGGGTTAACCATTAAGTATTCAAGTACTTTATATTCGTATGCGGTTAAGCTTAGCTCTTTGTCGTTTACCCACACTTGTTGTGAACGCGTATGAATTTTAATAGGGCCGGCTGTCATTTCTGGGTTTGCTTTACCTGCACTTCGACGAATAAGCGCATTACAGCGAGCAATGAGTTCTTCAACATGAAATGGCTTAGTTAGGTAGTCGTCAGCGCCCGCATCGAGGCCTTCAACTTTGTCTTGCCAGCGATCGCGCGCCGTTAAAATTAAAATAGGGATAGTGATCCCTTGGGCGCGGGCTTTGTTTATAAGCTCTATACCATCTATTTTAGGCAGGCCTAAATCAACCACTGCCATGTCTAAAGGGTATTCTGTTATATGAAAAAGGCCCGCTTCGCCATCGTGACATAAATCAACACTGTAACGCTCTTTTTCTAATGCATTGCGCAGATTATCTGCCAAATGTAAATCATCTTCTATTACTAAAATTCGCATTGGTTAATCCTTTTTCACTTCGCCAGTTTTTTTGTTTATCTTCAAATCGACGACGTGGCCGTCAGCTTTTAAAATTCGTACTGTATAAAATTGTGTTTCTTCTGAAATTTTTAATGTTGTACCGTCTGTGGTTTGCTTTGCAAGTATTACTGCTTTCTTTTTGCTTATCTCAATTTTATCGGGTGTGCTGTTAGTATTATTTGCATGGGCAACATTAGCCAAACAAAAAACAGCAATTAAATTGAGTGTTAATAATACACGCATTACGAAACTCCTAGAACATACCTGCTTAGCCTAAAAAACTAAGCCACTAAAATTTAATTACTCTATTGAGTATTTAAATTTTTATAAGACAAAGTCTAATTAAAAATGAGTGAACAAACCCTGAATTACTGGTTGCAGTTAAACAAGGGAACTCACGTTAATGTTAAGCAGGGAACACTTTTTTGAATGGTTTAACAATTGAGTTTTCATATACGCCACCCGCAACATAAGGATCATCTGCGGCCCATTCTCTGGCATCTTCTAAAGAGTTAAATTCAGCAATCACTAAAGAGCCAGTAAAGCCCGCATCTTGAGGGTCTTCACTATCAACCGCTGGAAGGGGTCCGGCTGTTAATAGTCGACCTTCGTTTTCTAGCGTTTGTAAACGTGCTAAATGAGCAGGGCGAGCAGCTTTTCTGTGCTCTAAGCTGTTCTGGACGTCCGTTGAATAAATCATATACAACATAAAAATACTCTCAAAACTTGTTAAATTTAATTAACTGCATACTAGCATAGCGTTGATAAATGGTGAATTAAAAGTGTTTATGGCGATGTTTACAGCAAGAATGTTTTTTTACGCGGTAATTGCTTGAAAAGCGTTGTGTAACACTGGTAGAGTCCCTTGGATAAGATAAATAATAACAAGGTTATTACATGAGTGAAAATAGAGAGCACTTTAGCTCCCGCTTAGGATTTATATTAGCAGCGGCGGGTTCTGCTGTGGGCATTGGTAACTTAGTAGGCTTTCCAGTTTCTGCGACTAAGAATGGCGGTGGTGCATTTTTGCTCGTCTATGCTTTGTTCGTCGCATTCATTTGTTTACCCGTCATGATGGCCGAAATGGCTATGGGTCGCCACGCACAAAAAGATCCTCTTGGTGCATACAAAGCGTTAGCCAATAACGATAAGAAATGGAAGTTTGCTGGCTTTTTAGCCGTGTTAACGCCATTTATGATTGCCGTTTTTTACATGGTGATCACGGTGTGGATTTTTGGTTACTTAAGCCAAACCGCGCTGGGTAATTTAGATATGCTGGCAAACCCTGGACACTTTGGTGAGTTTATAAATAGCTATACTGTGTTTGGTTATATGGCGCTGGTAGTGGTTATCGTTAACCTAATTCTGGTCGGTGGCGTAAAAGACGGCATAGAAAAAGCAGCTAAATTTTTAATGCCAGCTTTATTTGTCATGCTTATTATATTGGTGGGTTACGTACTCACTCTTGATAACGCCATGGCCGGTGTTAAGTACTACATTATTCCTGATTTTAGTAAAATGAATGCCAGCGTGCTGAATGGCGCATTGAGCCAAGCGTTTTTCTCATTGTCGTTAGGTATGGGTATTTTAATTACCTATGCATCTTATATCTCGAAAAAAGATGACATTGTGGGCAGTGCGAAAATGGTTGCCATTACCGACTCATTAGTTGCCTTTGTTGCAGGCTTAATGGTGTTACCGGCTATTTTTAGCTTTGACCCAAATACCGATCCAACAAAGTTATCTGACTCGTCAGTTTCAATGATTTTTGTGTACTTACCAAAAATCTTATTAGCGTTACAACACGATATTGGCTATTTTGGTGCATCAGCCGTGGCATTTATTTTCTTCTTATTGGTATTTTTTGCTGCGATCACATCATTGGTATCTATTGTAGAAGTGCCGACTGCCACACTCAGCGACCGTAAAGGCATTAGCCGTAAAAAAGCGCTAGGCATACTTACCTTATCAACCGGTGTATTAACCATTATGTGTATCATGTCGTTTGGTATGATTGACAGCCTAACTACTTTTACTAGCTACGGCAGTGGTAACAAGAGCTTTTTTGATATTGTATATGACGTGTTCTACGACACTATTTTACCACTCAATGGTTTAATGGTGTGTTTGTTCGTAATGTATAAATGGAAGAAGGTTCGTTTAAGTGAAGAGCTAAGACAAGGTTCGCCTAATTATGCGAATAGCTTTATGGAAAAGTACGTTAACTTTTCACTACAAACATTTATCCCCGCGATTTTACTGCTTATTTTTGTAAATACCGTTGCGACCAAGTTTTTTAATATCAGTATTTTTGGTTTTTAATTAAAAACTAATTTAATAAAGCCGCGCTTGTCGCGGCTTTTTTATTGCGGTTAGTTAATTCAGTGCACCCGAATCTAAGTAGTCACCAATCCCTAGGGTAAACATCCAAATGCCCCATAAGCTGTGCTCAATAACACAGGCAAAAGTTGAGCGGCTTTGCGCGTAGGTATAGGCAAACAGTAAGCCACCGACAAACGCTAAACTAACAGCTATCCAATTGGCGTAAATAATATGTGCTAATGCAAATACACTGGCGCTGATAATTATACGTAGCCATTTACTGGGCATAATGCGCTTATAGCGATGAAAAAAATACGTTCTAAATATTAACTCTTGCGGGATCACCGACAACAAAGGGTAGAGCAGCAATAGCATCAGCCAATCGGTGAGGTTTTCACGCGGTAAAGTAAACCAGTGTCCTTGGTAGAGTAGGTTGTAAAACACCCCTGAAAATAACGCGCCAATAAAGAAAAAGCTAAACATACGGCGCTTCACAGCAGAAAACTGCCCCAAACTGGTTAATCTAAAGCGCTTAAAGTGAATGTCGTTTAGTAGCAGCATACAGCACACACTCATTAAAATGATCAGTGCTGGAATAAGCCAGTTAGATAAATACTGGCGAATATTAAAGCCAATTAAAGGCAGGATGATAAAAATAAAGGTAAATTCAAACCAGCGGTATTGATTAGCGTTCACGTTTGCTCACGGTGATTTTTATTTCACCTTAGCAAGCGATTAAGTCATCTTTATGACTATAAAACAGCCAAGCTGATTATATTTAACGCCACTCATTACCCCTTATGCACTTTGGGCTTGGTTAAGGTTGACTTACCCCCTTGTAACCCTTAGCCTGCCTGCTTTTATTTTTACATCATTGTATTGCCACGCTAGTTGGCTAAAGCCAGCGCGTGTATTTAGGAGCAAAAAATGAATAAGGCAGAACTTGTTACAGCCATGGCACTCACGAGCGAGTTAACAAAAAAAGACGCACAAGCTGCGTTAACCAGCTTACAAAAAGTGATTACAAAGTCGCTGTCTGAAGGCGATCAGGTACAAATTTCAGGCTTTGGTACTTTTGCACTTAGTTACTACCCAGCGCGTACTGGTCGTAATCCACAAACTGGTGCAGCGATTGAAATACAAGGGGCTAATAAAGCCGTATTTAAACCAGCAAAAGCGTTAAAAGAGCGCCTTTAATTTAAAATTTTAGTGCCTGTAAGTTCGCTTTTCCCCCAAAAGCTACTACGTAGCTTACAGGCTCTTTGCATTATTACCTTTGCCTGTAGTATCTGCAATCAGTGTAAATAATTTACATTACTTGTTTATTACCTTTTATAAAATCTTATTATATTCAGCGTGTTATGTTTGGTATGTGATATGCAAATACGGTTATGTATTGAATGAAATAAGGAGTATTTAATGAGTAACTTACATAACAGTAATCGTTTAAAAGGTAAAAAAATTGCCATTTTAGCCACCGATGGATTTGAGCAAAGCGAGTTACTCTCGCCACAGGCTGCATTACTTGAGGCGGGCGCCGATATAGATGTTGTTTCTATTAAAGAAGGGCAGATCACCGCATGGGATGAAGACAAGTGGGGTGAAAAAGTTGCTGTTGATAAATTAGATGCCGATGCCAATGCCGCTGACTACGATGCACTTTTACTGCCGGGTGGTTTGTTTAATCCCGATAGCTTACGTCAAAATACAGATGCCAAAGCGTTTGTTGATGGCTTTTTTGGAGCTAAGAAAAACAAACCCGTGGCCGCTATTTGCCACGCGCCGTGGTTATTAGCTGAAATTAATAAGCTCAGAGATAAAAAAGTGACTTCCTTCCCTAGTATTAAAAGCGATTTAATTAACGCAGGAGCTCACTGGGTAGATCAAGAAGTGTGTGTTGATAACGGCTTAGTCACTAGCCGCAGCCCTGCAGATTTAGATGCATTTAATGCAAAATTTATTGAAGAAATACTCGAAGGTAAGCACCAAGCGCACTAGCTCTGGGCTTTTAAATAGAAAAGGGCATATTACATGCCCTTTTTTATTGATAATGATAAAACACAGCTCGCTATTAAAGTGCAGTAGCGGCTTTCATATCGCTTACAAATGTTTTTAGCTGCGTGGTCATTGCATCTAAATCATCTAAGTTTGCTTCAATAATTTTTACCACAGCAGAGCCCGAAATAGCCCCCGCAGCACCGGCTTTAAGTGCCGCTTTTACATCTTCAGGCGTTGAAATACCAAAGCCTAATAATGCAGGTGCACTGTGGTACTCTTGTAAGCGCGTAACCACATGGGTTGCTGGCATTTGTGCTTTTGTGTCTGTACCTGTTACCCCAGCACGAGAAAGCAAGTAGGTGTAGCCACGGCCGTATGATGCACATTCACGCAGGGTATCGTCACTGGCGTTCGGTGTAGCGATAAAAATAGGGTCGATACCACTGGCTATGGCGGCTTTTCTAAACATTTTAGACTCATGTAATGGCACATCAGCCACTAAAATAGAGTCAACACCCACTGCTTTTGCATCGGTGTAAAACTTTTCTAAGCCACGTTTAAATATTAAGTTTGAATATAATAACAAACCAATTGGAATGTCGGCGTTATATTCACGGATCTCTTTAATAATATCAAAGCAGTCTTGCGTATTAATATGCACGTTTAAGGCACGAATATTGGCTTTTTGAATGACAGGGCCATCGGCAATCGGGTCGGAAAAGGGAATACCTAATTCAAGCCCGTCAGCGCCGCCATCAATTAAGCTTTTAATAATTTCGATGCTTTGCGCTTTACCTGGATCGCCAATGGTTACAAACGGAACAAACGCACCCTGGTTTTGCTCTTTAAGCGCGGCAAACATTTTTCCATAACGGTCAGTTTTTACGTGGCTCATAGTTGACCTTCCTCTGATAATACCTTGTGTACGTGGGCTAAGTCTTTGTCTCCACGACCACTTAAATTAATAACAATGATACTGTCTTGCGTTTGCTCTTCTGCATATTCGAGGGCATAGGCTAGCGCATGACTTGATTCAAGCGCAGGAATAATCCCTTCGTGTTTAGCCAATGCTTGAAAAGCATCAAGTGCTTTGGTGTCGGTAATACCGACATATTGAGCACGGCCAGTTTCGTGCAAAAAGGCATGTTGAGGGCCAACTGCGGGGTAATCTAGTCCCGCCGATACAGAGTAAGACTCTTCAATTTGGCCATCTGTATTTTGCATAATATAAGTGTAAGTACCGTGCAAAATACCTTTTGTTCCTTTACAGATGGTTGCGCCATGCTCGTGCGTGTCTAACCCTTTACCTGCAGGTTCAACACCAATGAGTTTAACGCTTGGCTCATCAATAAAATCGCTAAACATACCAATTGCGTTAGACCCACCGCCTACACACGCAATAACTGCATCAGGCAAACGGCCTTCGGCTTTAAGTACTTGTTGTTTTGCTTCTTCACCAATAATTTTTTGATATTCACGTACAATAGTCGGGAATGGGTGAGGACCCGCTGCAGTACCTAAAAGGTAATGAGCCTCTTGATAATTGGCAGACCAATCACGCAGTGCCTCGTTAACCGCATCTTTTAATGTACCCGAGCCTGCGGTTACCGGAATAACTTCAGCGCCCATTAGCTTCATTCTAAATACATTTGGTTGTTGGCGTTCAACATCTTTTGCACCCATATAAATGCGGCATTTTAGTCCAAGTAACGCACAGGCAAGTGCCGTTGCAACGCCGTGCTGGCCGGCGCCTGTTTCAGCAATCACTTCTTTTTTACCCATACGTTTGGTAAGCAGTGCTTGGCCTAAAACTTGGTTTGTTTTGTGCGCACCACCGTGGAGTAAATCTTCACGCTTTAAGTACAGTTTTACTTTTGGGTTTTTAACTAAGTTACGCGTTAAAGTAAGCGGGGTAGGACGACCCGCATACTCGTTAAGTAATTTACTTAGCTCTGCCTGAAATTCAGGATCTTTTTGTGCTTTATTAAATTCGTTTTCTAACTGCTTAAGCGCAGGGACAAGCAGTTCGGGTACAAACATACCGCCAAACTCGCCAAAATAAGCTGGATTTTGCATTTTAACCTCAATAATTTCTAATACTTGTAAAAGCATGATGTAGTTTGTTTGCACACTTTTTACCTGGAGACTCTTCAACACCTGAATTTAAATCAAGCCCAAGAGCACCTTGAAAAAGTGCATCGCTAATATTGTCTGGGTTTAAGCCGCCAGCAAGCATAAATGGGGTCGTGGCATCGCGAAGTACCGACCAATCAAATGTTTTGCCTGTGCCGCCAGCTTGTGAATCACTGTGGGTGTCGTATAAATGGCGATCGGCTCCTGTAATAGGTTGAGGCAAAGCATCTTTGATGGCCTGTGCTTTCCATATTTCACAATGACGTGGTAGTTCATTACGTAACGATGCAATGTAATGTTCATCTTCTTGGCCATGTAATTGAACAGCAGACAGTTTTAGTTGTTTAGCGTGCTCAGCAACCTCTGCTATGGCGGCATTAACAAACACCCCAACAAATTTTAAAGGGGCACTTTGGCTGATTTCTTTGGCGCAATCTAAATCAACAAAGCGCGGTGATTTTGGATAAAAAATTAATCCGCCATAAAGGGCACCGTTGTCGTAAGCCGCAATGGCATCTTGATTACGGGTTAATCCACAGACTTTGTTTTCGCCTAGGATTACGTGGCGACACGCTTGTAATAAATCAGCCTCAGCCATTAATGAGCTGCCAATTAAGAAACCATTACACAAAGGCGCTAAACGCTTTACATCTTGATGGGTATAAATACCTGACTCTGAAATAACCACTTTATCGTTAGGAATAAGCTTACGTAGTCGTTCGGTTGTGGCTAAGTCGGTGCTTAAATCGCGCAAGTCACGATTATTAATCCCAATTATTTGTGCATTGAGTGCCAGTGCACGATGCACTTCTTCTTCGTTACTCACCTCAGTTAGTACCGACATATTTAACGAATCGGCGACGGCATGCAGCGCTTTATACTGCTCATCGTCAAGCACTGATAGCATCAGTAAAATAGCGTCACCACCATAAATACGTGCCATGTAAACTTGGTATTCATCAATAAAAAAGTCTTTACAAATAAGTGGCTGCTCTACTTGGCTGCGCACAAACTCAAGGTAATCAAAGCTACCCTGAAAGTACTTTTCGTCAGTTAATACACTCATACAAGTGGCATACTGCTTGTACGCTTGGGTGATTTCTGTTAAATCAAACGGCTGACGAATTAACCCTTTAGAAGGCGATGCCTTTTTGCACTCTAAAATAAACTGCGTGCCAGGTGCCGCTAACGCTTGATAAAAGCTACGTGTGGTGGGTTTAGCTTGATGCTTAAAGCTCTCAAGTGGGCGCGCTGCTTTGCGTTCAATGAGTTCTATTTTTTTATCGGCAATAATTTTGTCTAATACATTAGCCATGACTTACCTCAATAATTGCATTTAGTGTGTCCATGGCCTTGCCTGAACGTAATAAAGAGTGTGTAATTTGTGCACCTTGTTTTAACGATTGTGCTTGGCCAGTTAAGTACAGCAATGCAGCAACGTTAACAATAATAGCGGCGTTATGTGCCTCGCTACCTTTGCCCTGTAAAATGGCAAGACTGGCGTTTGCATTGTATTGTGGGCCTTCACCGGCTAATTGTTCAAGTGAATAGTTTGCAAGGTCAAAATCACTAGGGTTGAGCGTGTATTGGGTGATTTTGCCGTTATCCAGCTCTACAACCTGTGTTGGGCCATGCAAGGCGATTTCGTCGGTGCCAGAGCCGTGAACTATCATAGCGCGTTTAGTGCCCAGAGTATGAAGAGTTTGCGCCATAGGTAGGCACAAAGATTCATCGTATACCCCGAGTAATTGAACATCTGGAGCAGCGGGATTAGCTAGCGGCCCAAGAATATTAAAAATAGTACGGGTTTTTAAGGTGGTTCGTACGTTCATCGCATGGCGCACGCCGCTGTGATAGTGCGGTGCAAATAAAAAGGTAAAATTTGTATGTTCAAGGCATTTAGCCGCTTGCGTGGGAGTCATATCAATATTGATCCCCAAGGCTTTGAGTAAATCAGCAGACCCTGAGTTACTCGATACACTGCGATTGCCATGTTTTACCATATTAACACCGGCAGCGGCTGCCACAATTGCCGCGGTTGTACTGATATTGATGGTGTTTGAACCATCGCCACCGGTACCACAGCTATCGGCAAGTTGAGTTTTATTGGTTATAAAAGCCACGGCGTTTTCACGCATTGAGGCCGCGGCACCGGCGATTTCATCGCTTATTTCACCTTTCATTTTAAGGCTAATTAACAGTGCAGAGAGCTCAATATCGCTCATATTCCCTTGCATTATTTGATCAAAAAGTGTTTTTGCTTGTGCATAGCTCAATGATTGCTTGGCAATAACGTGCTCAATAGCGTGTTGAACATTAAGCGAGTTTTGTAATTGTGTAGTCATAACGTTCCCTTTATTTGGCACGCGTTAAATAGGCAACGCTTTGCTGTAGCAGCATAGCGCCATTAGGCGTTAAAATAGATTCTGGGTGGAATTGATAACCCAGCGCAGTGTCTTGATGATGATAAATAGCCATTGGAATATCTTGATACTTTGCAATAACCGCTAAGTTATCAGGTACTTTTGTTGCCATTAATGAGTGATAACGCGCCACTGGCATAGTCGACCCCATCCCGTTAAATACCAGGTGATCGTCTAACTCAATAATTGATGATTTACCATGTACGGTTTCACCAGCATGACCGATTACTCCGCCGTAACTTTGTGTTAGTGCTTGTTGGCCTAAACAAATGCCCAGCATCGGGAATTTACCTTTGCATAGGCTAATTAATTCCATTAGGCAGCCCGCATCACTCGGTGCCCCTGGGCCTGGCGATAATACCAGTAGTACTTGTCCACGCTCTGCCTGCATTTTGTTGAATATTACTTCAGCGCTAATGTTATTTCTGTAAACAACTAACTCAGCACCTAGCATTGTTAGTTCATCAACAAGGTTATAGCTAAATGAGTCAAAGTTATCTAAAAAGTAAATTTTAATAGGGTGTGCTTCACTCATTTTATAAAGCCTCATATGTCGATTTAATCGCGGTGATCACCGCCTGTGCTTTAGCGCGGGTTTCGTTAGCCTCTGACATTGGGTCTGAATCAAACACAACCCCAGCGCCAGCTTGCACATAAGCAATATTATTTTTAACAAAGGCTGCACGAATAACAATACAGCTGTCCATTGCACCATCACCAGTTAAATAGCCAACTGCGCCGCCATAACTGCCGCGGCGTTTTCCTTCGGTTTGGCGCACAAGCTCTGCAGCTCTTACCTTTGGCGCGCCCACTAATGTGCCCATGTTCATACAGGCTTGATAAGCATGTAGGGCATCTAGTTCGGGTTTTAATTTACCCACCACGCGCGACACTAAGTGCATTACTTGTGAGTAACGGTCTACTTTTAATAGCTCTTTGGCATGGCGCGTACCCGGCACGCTAATGCGGGCCACATCATTACGCGCTAAATCAACCAGCATTAAATGCTCTGCACGTTCTTTTTGATCGTTTCTAAGCTCAAGCTCAATACGGCTATCTAAATCAGGGTTGATTTGTCCATTAGCAAATTTGCCGCGAGGGCGTGTGCCGGCAATCGGATAAACCTCGACCTGTTGAGACTGAACTTCGTATTTAAGCGCAGACTCAGGAGATGCGCCAAATAATGAGAAATCTTCATCGCGCATATAAAACATATACGGACTAGGGTTTTGTTTTTTTAGCTGGCTGTAGGCATGTAAAGAGTCAGGACAGGGTAATGAGAAAGTGCGAGAGGGCACCACTTGAAAAATATCGCCATCGACTATGTGTTGCTTAAGCTTAATTACTTGCTGACAGTATTGCTCATCACTAATATCAACACTCACTGGGCAGTCGCCAGTTTGGCTTGGTGCGCTAAAGTCAGCAGCGTGGTCGCATAATGTATTCAAGCGCTCTAATTGTTTGCCTACTTCAAAGCAGTTTGCATGTACATCAGGGCCATTAAATACATTACCAATTAATTCCGTTGTTTGTTTTTGATGATCAATAACAACCAGTGTTTCTGCTAAATAAAAAACATAGTCTGGACAGGTGTTTTCTCCGTCAGGTACATCGCTTAGCTGTTCAAAATTAGCCACCATGTCGTAGGCAAATACGCCGCCTAAAAACACCGAGAATGGATTGTTAGTGGTACTTTTGATGCTATTTAAACAGGTGCGTAATGCGCTAAAAGCGTTATCTGCAATCAGCTTACTGGCTTGGTCAATGGTGTCATCTGCTGGGTGATACTCCAGTATTAGTGTGGTATCGGATAACTGTGATGCGCAGTTTTTTACATTAGCTTGTAAATAGTTGAGTAACTGCTGACCATTATTTGATTGTGCTGTTACGCTCACTTGATTGCCTTGGCAGACAATACGCAGTGCACAATCAACGAGTATTAAGCTTTTTACGCTATCTTTAGAATCTATCTCTGCAGACTCAAGTAATAGTGAGTTAGGTTTATCAAGTGCCGCATACAATGCAAGTGGGCTACTTATGTAGTCTCGTACTTGCGTTATGCTGGTCACTTCACCTGGTGTTGTTGTTATATGACTAAAAATCAAACCTCATCCCCTAAAAAAAATAAAACCCCGCAATGCTAAGCAGTGCGGGGTTTGAATAACGATGTCTAAATTATAGATAGACCATTACCGTCCCGCTATGCCAGGCGCCACCACCAATGATGTGTAAGAGTATTTACGTTATTCATGTTTTTAATTCCTGTTAATCTTGTATTGCAAAATTTAGTGATAAAAAAACCCGCATGGTAGCGGGTTAGAATTTTTTGTTTAGACACGACAATTCATCACCCTTGATTTTAAGAGTGCCACCACCAAATGATGTTGTGAATTGTATTTTTCATTGTTGTTAATTCTTTAATGTCTAAAAGTGGCTACAGTAAAACGTATCAACTGCTTTTGTGTCAAGTGTTTATTTAAAACAATTTAGTTAAAAAACTTGTTATACTGGGTGAAACACCGTTAAACCCTAAATTTAAGTAGTTTTCATTTGATAAAATACGACCTACATAGTCACACCACGCACTCAGACGGCCACTTAACCGTTGAGGAATTATTAGCGCGAGCAGTCGATAAAAATATTGATGTATTTGCTATTACCGACCACGATACGGTGGCAGCTATCGAACCTGCGCAGGCTTTTATCAAACGTGAAAACTTGCCGCTTAAACTTATTAACGGGGTTGAAATATCAACCAAGTGGGAAAGTTTTGAAATTCATATTGTTGGACTAAATATTGATACCAACGATAGTACCTTGCATACATTACTGAGCGAGCAGCAGCAAAAACGCGAAACTCGCGCATTAGAGATTGGTAATCGACTTAATAAAAATGGTTTTGAGGGTATTTACCAACAAGCTCGTGAGCTGGCCGAAAATGCACAAATTACTCGCGCTCACTTTGCCAGAGCATTAATTGAGCGTGGTGTAGCTAAAAACTTTCCTGGGGTATTTAAAAAGTATTTAGGGCGAGGTAAAACCGGTTACGTGCCAAGTAATTGGTGTGATATGCAAACAGCTATTGCGGCGATTCATGCCGCAGGTGGGGTGGCCGTTTTAGCGCACCCAAGTAGCTATAAAATGTCGAACAAGTGGCTACGTAAATTGTTAGTGGAATTTAAATCAGTAGGCGGAGATGCAATGGAAGTTGCGCAGCCGCAGCAGGCGCCAAGTGAACGTCAGTTTTTAGGGTTATTGAGCCAAGAATACGAGCTACTTTGCTCACAAGGCTCTGATTTTCATTTTCCGACTAGCTATTTAGAACTTGGAAAAAACTTATACTTACCTAAAGATTGCCAAGGGGTTTGGCAAACATGGGAAAAGCACGAAGGAGTTGCATTATGAGTCAATTATTTCATATACATCCAGATAATCCACAGCCTAGATTAATTTCTCAAGCTGTTGATATTATTAAACAAGGCGGCGTAGTTGTGTATCCTACAGATTCAGGATACGCGATAGGCTGTAATTTAGGTAATAAGCAAGCTAAAGAGCGCATTGAACGTATTCGTGGTATTGAAAAACATCACAATTTTACTTTGGTATGCCGTGATTTATCTGAGCTGTCTACTTATGCGCGTGTTGATAACCAAATGTTTAGGCTTATTAAAAATAATACCCCAGGGCCTTACACATTTATTTTTAAAGGTACAAAAGAAGTGCCTAAGCGGTTATTAAACGACAAGAAAAAAACCATAGGCATACGTGTTATAGAGCACCCAATAGCGTGTGCTTTATTAGCTGAGCTGGGTGAGCCCTTAATGTCGTGCTCACTTATTTTACCGGGCGAAGAGTTTACTCAAGCTGATCCCGATGACATTTTAGAGCGCCTTGATAAACATGTGGATTTAATTATTCATGGTGGGTATTTACCTGAGCAGGCGACCACAGTGATTGATTTATCAGAAGATGATATTCAAATTCTTCGTGTTGGTTGCGGTGATACAACGCCATTTGAATAACAATGAAACAGTCTGAGACGCTATCATCAACGCCAACACCTGATATGCCAGTGCAGCAAAAGCTGCCTCTGGCTTTTTTACATGGTAAAGCCGTTGTTGATAAACCCGAAGATTTATATATCCCACCTGATGCCCTTGAAGTTATTTTAGAAACCTTTGAAGGGCCTTTGGATCTGCTGCTTTATCTAATTAAAAAGCATAAGCTAGATGTTCTTGAGTTGTCTATTTTTAGCATTACTGAGCAGTATGTAAAATATGTTGAAATGATGAGCGAGTTCCAACTAGAACTCGCGGGTGAATATTTAGTAATGGCGGCATTGCTGGCCCAAATTAAATCTAGGCTGTTACTGCCTGTTCATGAAGAGTTAGAAGAAGAAGACGATCCCCGCGCCGAACTTATAAAACGTCTACAAGAGTACGAACAATTTAAAAAAGCGGCCGAAAATATAGACAGCCTACCTCGTGTTGGCCGCGATATCTTTATAGCGCAGGCAAGCGTGCCGGAACTAGCAGAAAAAAACCAGCCATTACCTGAACTGGCAATCAAAGATTTATTGTTAGCGCTAAGCGATGTCATGGCGCGTGCAAAAACATTCGAGCATCATTTAATTAGCGCTGAAACCCTTTCAACGCGTGAGCGCATGAGCTTGATTTTAAATACCTTATCCCAATCAAAAGCGCCTGTTGCGTTTACTCAATTATTTACCTTTGAAGAGGGACGCAGTGGGGTTGTTGTTAGTTTTATCGCTATGTTAGAACTAATAAAAGAGGGCCTGATTGCCTGCTTACAGGTTGAACCTGATAGCCAAATATACGTGTCTCTTAACGAGTCAGCTGCTAGCTAATCCCTTCTCAACGTCATTTGCAATTATATTAACCTTATACATTTTACTGTGCGTATACGCACGATGAGTGTTTGCATATGCTATTTCAATCACCACTTAATCATTATATCGTAGTGTTATTACTAAATAAGAGATTGGCAGTAGGGAATGTTTAAAAACTCAAAAACCAGCTATGGCGTGGTGGCTATATTTTTACACTGGCTAATGGCGCTGACCGTGTTTGGTCTGTTTGGTTTAGGTTTATATATGGTTGAGCTGACTTATTATGATAGTTGGTATAAAGGATCATTAGACCTACACAAAAGCATTGGCCTTAGCTTAGCAGCGGTTTTTGTTTTTAGGCTGTTATGGCGACACTTTAGTGTTAAACCAAGTCCTATTGGCAGTAACAAGCAGTTAAATCAATTAGCCCAAACAGCACATATTTTAATGTATCTGTTTTTACTGATCATTATGGTGTCAGGGTATTTAATTTCGACGGCTGATGGACGACCCATAGAAGTATTTGGCTTTTTTTATGTAAAAGCTATCGACTTTGCGTTTGATTCTCAGGCTGATATAGCCGGGCAAATCCATTTCTATAGCGCATGCTTATTAATTGGATTTGTAGTATTGCACGTGTTAGGTGCGCTAAAACATCACTTTATCGATAAAGATAAAACATTAATTAGAATGATCACATTACAAAAGGATGATTAAAATGAAAAAATTATTTTTAACTTCAGCGTTATCAGCAGCGATGTTTATGACAGCGACCACTGCGAATGCCGCAGATTATGTTATTGACACAAAAGGTGCGCATGCTTTTGTAAACTTTAAGATTAAACATTTAGGCTACAGCTGGCTGCACGGGCGTTTTAACACCTTTGATGGCAAATTTAACTACGATGCTAAAAATCCAAATGCGTCTCAAATTAGTGTAAATATTGATACGGCAAGCCTAGATTCAAATCACGCAGAACGTGATAAACACTTACGTGGTAGTGACTTTTTAAACGTAAGCAAATACCCACAGGCAAGCTTTAAGAGTACAGCGATTAAGTTTGACGAAGACGGTGAAGAAGCCACTGTAACCGGTGACTTTACTCTACACGGTGTTACGAAGACAATTACCTTTGAAATAGATAAAATTGGTGAAGGTAAAGATCCATGGGGTGGTTACCGTGTTGGTTTTGAAGGAGAAACTAGCTTAAAACTGGCCGACTACGGTATTGACTATAACTTAGGCCCAGCATCTACCCATGTTGATATTGGTTTATTTATTGAAGGTATTCGCCAGTAAGACTATTTTAAAAAAGCTAAGCGCTAATTAGTAATACGCTTAGCTTTTTATTATTGTAAATGTGCTTCTAATTTGGGTTTTAAATGACTTGGTAGCCACCGGGTTAATACCTGTTTATAGTCTTCAGTTTGCTTAATCAGTTTGAGTTGTTGATTAAGCGTAGCAATATCTTCTGCACCTTGCTCGTTTTTAGTACAGCCAATGTAACCGTAACTTATTTCTGGTGCTTCAGTGAGCATCCGCTGGGTTAAATTATCAGTAAAGCCCATTGTTTTTGCTAAATAATAATGTTCACTTGGGTAACCTAATAAAATATCAATTCTTTTAAGGTTAAGCATATATGTTAACGTACTGAGGGTATCGCGAGTTGGTCGAATGACCAGATTTATACCGGGTGTGGTGTTGATTATTTTATCAATTTCACTGCCATAGGAGCGATTCATAGATACACCTAAGGTAAGCTTTTTATTAACTAATAAATTGGTTAATGACACTGGTTTAGCGTCTTCAATCTCTAGCGCACTACTTAGCTTGGTATGCATGGCAATTGATGGCGAAAGCCCTGCTGTAGAGCTTTGATGTGTGAAATAAACACGCTCTTCGCGGTATTTATTCCTATAGAGCGACAAAGCACAGGCATTAGACTGCAGGTTGGCAAGTTCCTGAATCACTTTACCTGAGGGGATGATCACTCTTTCAAAGGTAATATGCGGCAGCTGCTGTTCTAAAAGCGAAATAATACTTTCGTCACGACCTTGGGATTTGTTCGGCCCGCTTATAATGTAGTAGGGCGCAAAATCATGTGTTAACCATTTTATTGTTCTGGCATTACACTTTGTGCTTAAAAATACACAGACTAACAGTATTAACCACGAAAACCGCATTTGCACTACAACGAATAAATAAACAAGGATTTAAGTGTAGTCAATAATACACCAAAAAGTAAAATGCCAGCTTCACGCTGGCATTTAGATTTATTTATAAGTGTTTAACTTATCAATGATAATTAGCTGGCCTTGAGCCACTTTACAAATTGACGTGCATCACTTGCTTTTTGAAACAATGCATTTTTCAAACCTTGTGTATCGCTAAAGATTACACGATGTTTGTTAACCGAAATTGATTGCACTGGATGTGCTATTTGGATCATAGATCCGTTATATTTGTATGACATAATAAAACTCACTTTATTTTTGTTATTTATTCTGGGCTTTTTCTTAAAGCACATTACAGATGATAAATAATCTAATTGTGTTTAGCTTCATTACAGTGTTGACGATCTTTATGACACTTTTACGATGATATTAAAAATAAATCATCAAGGTATTAATAGGGGTTCTCGCCGTACAATAACTTAGCTTTTGAATATACGTTTTGCGGGGCTTACTGGATCAGGGTAAAGAGGTTAACCGCTAGGGCTTTTTATAGCCAAGCAGCGATACTACTTCACAACATTTTACTTTGCAAGCAATTTATTAAAATACTTTGAATCGCGTGGAATTCACATATAGCCATAAATATTAATTCGCAAAGGTCAACAGACCCGAATATATCTGACTATACTCAGTTTTTAACTGAGGGGGTCAAATGAGCTCACTATCTACGCCATATCAACATTTTTTATCTAATCCAATAGCAAAGCCGCCTGTCGTATGACAATGCGAATATGTATGGCTTTTTTGCTGAGGTAGAATTAGCTAAATCACAAAGATATATTGATTCAACGCTAAACGTAGGCGTTAAAGGGAATATTCGTTTTAAAATACTTGGCGAGTTTGCACTTATTACATTTACAGATATTGAAAAAATAGCCTCAATGACACCGCCTTTCGATCAGCATGGTTGGATGCAAGAAACAGATATTATCATCTGGTTGCCTGTCGCTAAAGTTGAAGATGAGGATATAACCTACCTATATTGGTATCCTGCATTTATCTGCGTTAATAACATTTATGCACTCATAAATGGTCGCGAAACGTGGGGCTATAATAAATATTTATGTGATTACATTATGCCCGAGTGTGTAACTGAGCTTTCGAATTTTTCACTATCTTTAGAATGCTTTGATCATTTTTCGCCTGAATCAAAGCTGCAAATGCATGAGTTATTTACAATTATAATAAACTCTCAGGGGCACGAAAATGACTTTTTCTCTGTCCTAGATGATTTTGGCGAGCAAGTAGCAAATTTGTTTTCTCGTAAACATTTAGGCATTGATTTGTCATTATTAAAGCAGCTATTGAGTGGGTTTGTTAATCCACAAATGGATCAAATATTGTTTAAGCAATTTCCCTATGGCAGTAGTGATTCAGCGGTATACCAAAGCGTAATGCACTCACCCTCTATGATTAAAAAAATACATCGCTTTAAATTTCTGAAACCTGAGTTTACGTTACATCTTAATAAATTAGATAGTTTCCCCCTTGCCGATATGTTTGGTCTGAAGTTAGGTAGTCAAGCGCTGCACTTACCATTTTATGTTCAAATGGATTTTGACCAGTTAGCCGCAACTAAGATTTAAATTGCTGAGAAGGATTTATCATGGGCCAAGAAAAAATTGTGATAATTGGTGGCGGTGTATCGGCTATGACTGCTGCACTGTATTTAACCGAGCAGCGTGATTGGCAACAGCATCGAACTATTACTGTATACCAACAAGGTTGGCGTTTAGGTGGTAAAGGCGCAAGTGGCCGTAATACGGCTCGTGGGCAGCGTATTGAAGAGCATGGCTTGCATGTATGGTTTGGTGCTTATGTAAATAGCTTTAAAACAATAGAAACGGTTTACACTCAGTTACAACGCCCAGTCGATTCACCTTTATCTACATGGCAGCAAGCATTAAAGCCGCATAGTTTTATAGCACTAGAAGAATATATTAATGATCAATGGCAAACATGGCCAATAGATTTCCCCTTATTACCTGGAAATCCTGCGGAGGGTAGTTTGGATATTACGCCATGGGACTTTATTAAAATGACCCTAGCTTGGCTAAAAAAGTGGATACTGGATTTACAATTAGCCGCAAAAAAAGCCAATAAAAATATAAATTTGAGCACAAAAAAATCTCGTGATCAGTCTTTATTACGCCATTTACATCAACAAATAGCGGACTTGGTTGATGATACAGAGGAAACTTGGCAACACTTTGCTGATGATATAAAACAATACTCGAGTGAAATAGCCTCTACTCCCAGCTTATTAATAAGTAAATTAAATCAGTTTGCTCACGCTGACAATACATTAAAACCCCAAGTACAAGAGAAAAAAGATGGCCTTGTCATTTGGTATATAGTTAGAAAACTAAAGCGTTGGCTAAATAGCGAAATGATTGAGTTATTAGACAATAATGCGCAGCTTAGGCGATTATATATTTGTGCAGACCTTGCTATTGCAATGTTGGTTGGCCTGGTCAAAGACAAAGTATATCGAGATGGGTTTGGGGTCATAAACAAATTTGATTTTAGACAGTGGCTGATAAGAAATGGGGCTAACGAGCATTACAGCGCTAACTCTGCGCCAATACGGGGATTTTATGATTTAGTATTTGCTTACGCTGATGGAGACATCAGTAAGCCTAATGTTGAAGCCGGTGTTGCATCACTGGCTATGTTACGTATTGCGCTGTGTTATCGCGGTGGCGTCATGTGGAAAATGCAAGCGGGGATGGGCGATGTCATTTTTGCTCCACTGTATGAGCTACTAAAAAAAAGAGGGGTTAAGTTTGAATATTTCCATCAATTGCAAAACCTGGAACCCAGCCTAAATGAGCAGGGTGAACGTTTTGTTGAGATAATTAAGTTACAGCAACAAGTTACTTTGAAATCAGGCGCTGAATATCAACCACTTGTTGATGTGAAAAAACTACCTTGTTGGCCAAGTGAGCCGCTTTATGCGCAAATTAATAGTGAACAAGCCGCACTATTAAAACAGCATAATATTAATTTAGAATCTTTTTGGTCTGACTGGCCAGCTAAATATGAAAACCATTTTGGGCAGCCCCTGCCAATAAAAAAATTACGCTACAAAGATGACTTTGGCAGGATGATTCTTGGCGTATCTGTTGCCTCACTTGAGCATGTATGCCCTTCGTTATTAGTATGGGATACAAATTTTGCAGCTCAAGCAAAACAAGTCAAAACGGTGGCAACGCAGGCAGCCCAATTATGGCTTAGTAAGACTGACGAGCAATTAGGTTGGCAATATAGGCCACCTAGCAAAGAAGGCCCCATTCTCAGTGGCTTTAGCGAACCATTTGATACATGGGCTGCGATGATGAATTTAATCGACAAAGAGCAATGGCCTATCGATTGTCCTCCTAAAAACATTGCTTACTTTTGCAGTGTTTTTCCTTGTGACTATTACCCGCCACAAAGTGAACATCAATTTGTTATTCAAGCAAAATCGCAAGTAAAAGCTAATCTTAAAGATATGCTAGAAAATAATATGCAGTCTTTATGGCCATTAGCGTATCAAAATAATCAATTTGATTGGTCTGTTTTACATGGCTCTCAGTTATCAGGGGATGAACGATTAAATGCTCAATACTGGCGGGTAAATGTGGATCCCAGTGAGCGATATGTTTTATCAGTTGCAGGCTCAAGTCAATATCGTCTGGCAACCGATGAAACACAATTTACCAATCTTTTTATTACCGGTGACTGGATAAAAACAGGCGTTAATGCCGGTTGTGTTGAAGCGGCTGTCATGGCTGGTATGCAAACAGCAAGAGCAATGGTAGGTTACCCACAACACATTAGTGGCGAAGATGCATTTGCAGCCCTCAAACATTAAAATATTATTCATATAACCGTATTATCGATTGATTAGTATATAATTAAACATGCTGTTTACATTTGTTTAGCGTAAAGGTCACAAGAAATGAAAAATAAAGGCAAGCTTCTCAATAAGAAAATAGGGTTGATATGCTTACCAGGCTTTTTACTGCCACTGCAGGCGAAAGTACTTGTAGATGATGAAAGTGCGAATGCGCGTAATATGGAAATCATAGAAGTTTATGCGCAAAAAAGAGCGCAAAAAATTGAAGAAGTTGGCATTTCTGTAAGCACCATTAAAGGTAATGATCTTCAAGTACAACACGTTAAAGATTCGACAGAGTTGTCTGTATTTGCTCCTAATCTAAAAATTAGTCAAAACGCAGCGGAAGGCACACCGCCAGCGGTTAACATTCGTGGTGTAGGGCTAGTTGATTACAATACGGCGAATACATCCCCTGTGGCGATGTATGTTGATGACATTGCTGTTGGCTCTGCAAGTAACCAAATTGTTAATTTATTTGATATTGAACAAATTGATATTTTGCGTGGTCCTCAAGGCACTTTATTTGGTCGCAACTCTACTGGGGGCGCTATTTTAATCCGCTCTAAACGCCCTGAGTTTGAACAAAGTGGTTATTTAAGCACCGGCATTGCTAATAACAATGCGACCAGTGTTGATGCTATGTTTAATTCAGCACTTAGTGAAAACACTGCCGTTCGTATAGCGCTTAATCATCAAGATTATGATTATTCCACTAACAATATTTTTACCGACTCACCGAAAGCTGGCATGCGACAAACGAATGGCCGAGTTTCCTTTTTAGCTGATTTTGACACGGTACAGCTATTGATAAAAGGGCATATTGCCGATTGGGATGGCATAGTACAGCCGGTTGGCAGTATTGGAATTGTTGCTAATCCACTAACAGGAGAGCGATGCTCGCCAGCACAAGCGGGTTCAACCAGCTGTTTTGATAATTTTGGCTTTAATGATGCCAGTGATGATTTTTATACAGTCAGCGTAAATAATAATTCGCCTCATAAAACAGATGGTAAGGGCATTAGCGCCCATGCTAATTGGCAATTAGACACACACAATGAGCTTGTTTTTTTAAGCAGTTATAACAAATTAAAACGGGACCATGCTTTTAATTGTGATGGCTCTCCCGCACAGTTATGTGAGGGCAACTTAGGGTTAAATACTGATTTGGTGATGCAAGAATTGCGATTGCAATCTCAGTTAGGTGAGCATTTTTTAACGACGGGAATATATTATGCTGATGAGTCTATTGTTCAAGATAATGTAAATGATATTTTACGCGACTATCGGGGAATTTTATCGACAGATTTAACCGCTACTTTTTTTTATAATAATAAAATAAACACAAAGAGTATGGCTGCGTTTACGCAACTCGATTATCAATTAAACCAAGATTGGTTGATCACTGCAGGGCTTCGTTACTCTTATGAATCGTTAGACTACGACTCAGTGTCACAGCTTAATGTTATTTTAGATGCTAACGATTTAACGGGGGTTAAGGTTCCATTTTATCGTGTTCAGGGAGAGCAGTCAGATAATGGCATTTCAGGGCAGTTAGGAGTGAACTTTAAAGTCGATGATTCAACTTACGCCTATTATCGTTTTGCTAATGGCGCCAAAAGCGGAGGCTATAACGGTGGCTTTTTATCATCGGTTGAACAGGCCCAACTCGCTGACTATCAAAAAGAGCGGTTAAACTCACATGAAATCGGATCAAAGTCCTGGTGGCCAGAGCAGGGTATTCGATTTAACTGGGCTGCATTTTATTATGATTATAATGATCAACAAGTCTTTATGAATCAGCCTTCAGCATCTGAGCAGAGCCCGCCAATTCAATTATTAGAAAATGTGGCTGACTCTATTATTTACGGTTTAGAAGCTGATCTTGAGTATTGGCTGACCAATAATTTGAATGTTAAGTTTGCTATGGGTTATATACCTCATGCAGAGTTTGAAGAATATGTTGATCCACTAGGGAACGCGTTAACTGATAATCGTTTGCCGTTTACCTCAAAATGGAATCTCAGTGCGGGTATTGAATACACTCTTGAGGTGGCTAATCACCCACTAACTACTCAATTATTAGTTGATTATCAATCCGATTACTATTTTGATCAGAATCAAAACCCCTATGCGATGCAAGACAGCTATAGTATTTTTAACGCCAATATACACTATCAACACGATAACTGGGGGGTTGCCATTTGGGGTAAAAACCTGTTTGGTACTCATTACAGTCACTTAAAATTTGATTTAAGTTCTTTTCTTGGCATGCTTGAAGATTTTAAGGGTGAAGGTCGGCGTTTTGGCTTGGATATTAGTTATCAGTTTTAATTTAAGGTGCAAAGTATGCCAATAAAGGCAGCTCTAAAGCTATTTATATATTGTGTATTTATATGCTTTAGCAATTTAGCAGTGGCAAATGCACTTGAGCCTTTTGCTTATACTTTGAAACAACAAGATACTGATTTGCTTAATCAAGGCAGTGTATTTCAAGTCACTGATGGCGCTTTTCCCCGAGATCATAGCGATATAGAAACGTGGCTTGAAAAAAAGCAACCACAGTCGAGAACATCGTTTTTTGGTGGTAGTTTTTGGTTTGTGATTAAGCTGGAAAACAAAACTGATTTAAATGAACTTGTGTTGTATCCCTATAACACACTGCTTTCAAAAATTGAGACGCGTATTTATGATATGTCGAATTTTGATGAGCCAATAAATCGTTATACAACGGGTGGCATTTACCCTAATGAGTTTGCATTTCATTATGGTAATAGAATTGAGCTGACGCCTACTCGTCCCTATATGTTAATTGCAAAATTTCAAAGTGAATACTTTTACACCCCACCTAAATTAGTGCTTTCACCTTATGATGATTTTTTTGTGAAAAAAACATCAGATAACATGATTATGCTGCTGTGCTTTGGGGTTGGTATTGCATTAGGTTTATACAATTTTCTTATTTACTTGGGTGATAGAGATAAAACCCATTTGTATTACGCTCTGTTTACCGCGTGCTGGGTATTAGCTTGGAGTCAGTTTTTTCATATACCAGATCAAATTTTTGGTTTTTACAACGCCCATTTTCATTGGCTAGGTTTTACCTTAATTCCCATCACAAATATCTTATTTTTTAACAGCTTACTTAAATTAAAGGAAACGTCTCCTCAATTATCACGGTTTTCAATTTACTTGGGCATTATTGCTACCGCAGGTACTCCATTTGCAATCATTTGGCCAGGTTTTGGCTTTATATGGGCTACTTTAGTAACGGGGGCTACTTTGTGCCTGGGTATGATTGTTGGTATACGAAGTTGGTTAAGTGGCTTTAAGCCCGCTCGCTATTTTGTTTTAGCGTATTTGGCGATGACCATTCCTAATATGGTCGGCAATTTAACTAATTTAGGGCTAATTGAACCCATAAAGATGGATCTCTATTTACTTGGGCTCATTGGTACCGCACTCGATGCAGTGCTACTTGCTTTTGCCGTGGCAAATAAATTTAGCATTTTACACCATGAGAATGTTGAATTGACTAAAAATTTAGAACACAAAGTACAGTTGCGTACTCAAGAGTTACAACAATTAGCTGAAGAACTTCGTGATGCAAGTGAAGCTAAAAGTCGATTTTTAGCCAATATGAGCCACGAAATTCGCACCCCAATGACATCAATCATTGGTTATGCTGATGGTATTATTTTAGGTGATATACAGCCTCATGAGAGAAACCATGGCATTCGGGTGATTTTGCAAAATAGTCGTCATGTTCTTGGCTTAATTAATGACATTTTGGATATGTCAAAAATTGAGGCTAACCGTCTAGAGATAGAGCTAGTTGAAACGGACTTGTTTGCCACTATTGCTGAAATCGAATCGTTATTAGGAAAACAAATCCGTGATAAAGGCTTAAAATTTAAAGTTGATTATCAATTTCCGCTACCTGATTGGATAGTCTCAGATCCAACTCGATTGAGACAAATATTATTAAATTTAGCAACCAATGCGCTTAAATTTACCAGCCAAGGTTATATAAAGCTAACGGTTAGCTATAATAAAAAACAACTAATTATTAAAGTGAAAGATACGGGAATTGGTATGACCGACAGTGAGCAAAAAGACTTGTTTACTCCCTTTCATCAAGCTGACTCGTCGATTTCTCGCAAATACGGTGGCACTGGACTTGGGTTAAATATCTCAAAAAGCCTAGCAACTAAACTAGATGGCGATATTACGGTTTATTCTGTGCTCGGAAGCGGCAGTGAGTTTTGTTTTACTATGGCACTGCATACAACGGCTCATACAAAATGGGTTAACGCATTTGACGATATTTGTAAGTCACAAAACAAAGAGCTCCCTATAAATAGTAACCAGCGAAATTTGATTGGTAGGGTACTCGTGGCTGAAGATCACCCAGAAAACCGACAGCTGATTAAGCGGATTTTAGAACGAATGGGTTTAACCGTGGTGACAGTAGAAAATGGCCGAGATGCTGCGCAAGCGACACTTGATGAACAATTTGATTTAATTTTATTAGATATTCAAATGCCAATTATGGATGGTGAACAAGCAATTAGTATTATGCAAGCAACAGGAGTAACAACACCGATTGTTGCGCTTACTGCGAACACGATGAAGCATGAAGTCGATCGTTATTTAAGACAAGGTTTTACCGACCATATTGCCAAACCCATCGATAGACGGTGTTTTAGTAGTAAAATCGCAAGTTATCTTGATATTGATATATGCGAAAATATTAAGCTGCCTGATGATGAGTTTGCACTACTCAAGCAAGAATACATTAAAGGATTAAAAAAACAAAAACACACATTACAGTCTCAATTTAAGCAGGGTGATATAACCGGTTTTGCACGCAGCGTACATATGATCAAAGGAACAGCAGGGATGTTTGAATGCCAAGCACTGTATCAACAAGCTGTTGAGTTTGAAAAACGATTAAAATCCGCTAACACCGTGCTTGATAGACATCAAGTAGAGGCTTTACTCAATACAATTGACGTTATTTTAGAAGCTTAAAACCATACTTTTTAAAGCCTTGTTTCCTGTGTTGTTATGATCTGTTTATAATAGGAAGATAATTTTTAAAATACAGCGTTATTAAAAAGGAAATTTTGTGAAGCTATCTGTTTGTATTATATGTAAAAATGAAAAGGATAAAATTGAGCGTTGTTTAGAGTCAGTAAAGTGGGCAGATGAAATCATTGTACTTGATTCAGGTAGCACTGATGAAACACGTGCTATTGCAAATAAATACACAGATAAAGTATTTGTGCGTGATGACTGGCAAGGGTTTGGTGAGCAAAGACGAAGGGCAGAAGCATTAGCAACTAACGATTGGATTTTTGCAATTGACTGTGATGAAGTTGTCAGTGAGCGTTTAAAGGAAGAAATAATAACGACATTGGCAAAATGCAATGAGAAAAATATTTTAAAGCTTAACCGTTTAACGTATTTTTGTGGCCAATTTATTAGACACAGCGGCTGGCATCCTGATCGTATTGCGCGTATTTACAATAAAAAAATAACAGGTTATAACCAAAACTTAGTGCATGAGTCTGTTGTAATGCTTGATTGTAAACCAATTGAGTTGAAAGAAAATATATTACATTTTCAGCATGAAGATATTTTTGGCTATATGAATAAAAGAAACCATTATGCGCACATAGGTGCAGAGCAAATGGAAAAAAAGGGTAAAAAACCATCACTCTTGAAGGCAAGTAGTTCCGCTTTTTTTGCCTTTATCCGCCATTATTTTTTAAGACGTGGCTTTTTAGATGGTAAGGCAGGATTTGTTATTGCGGTTATACAAAGTCAATATAGCTTTAATAAATACTTATTTGCCTATTATAAATAATCTCACTTAGCAGGTTAATTTTATAATCATCCGGTGGTTAAAATTAATCTGCAGTTATGCTCTACTCAGTAATGTTCTATTTGGTCGGGTGTTAAATAAAATGCCTGATGCCACCTTGGTAAAAAAATCGTTCCCTTATTTTTACTAATAGTGAATACCGTGCAGTTATTCGCTGCGGTGATATCAATTATAAAAATGCAATTACAGACACCTATTAACGAACATGCTTTAATGAAAAGAGGATGTTTTTCTAGGTGTTAACAATGCAATATCAACATATTACTGTGCCAGAAAATGGTGAACATATACTCATTGATGAACAAGGACAGTGGCATATACCCGAACACCCTATTATTGCTTATATTGATGGTGATGGCGTCGGCCTCGATGTGATGCCAGTGATGCGAAAAGTAGTGGATGCCGCCATAGAGCATAGTTATGGCGCAAGACGCAAAATTCATTGGATGCAAGTTTACAATGGTGAGCAAGCTGCCAAGCTTTATGACGGTGATTGGTTCCCTCAAGAAACGATTAATGCAGTACGAGATTGTAAAATCGCGATTAAAGGCCCTTTAACAACACCGCTTGGAGGCGGATTTCGCTCGCTAAATGTCGCGCTTCGTCATGAAATGGATTTGTATGTAAATATGCGAACCATTAAAGGATTTAGTGCATTACCGTCACCATTAAAAAACCCATTTACCACGCATATTACCGTGCTGCGTGATAGCAGTGAAGATGTGTACTCAGGAATTGAGTGGCAAGCGGGCAGTGTTGAAAGTGAAAAAATGCTCGATTTTTTATGTGAAGAAATGGGCGTAACTCGGCTTCGTTTTACCCAAGAATGTGGTTTAGGTATTAAAAATATCTCTAAAGAGGGATCAGAGCGATTAATACGCTATGCAATTAATTATGCCCTAAAAAATAATAGTGAATCACTCACTTTAGTTCATAAAGGCAATGTACTTAAGTTTACCGATGGCGCATTTAAGCGCTGGGGATTTACGCTGGCCAAACGTGAATACGCTGCCGTTGAGCATCAAAACGGGCGCTGGCTTGAAATACAACGTGCTGATTTACCGCCGCTGGTTATTAAAGAAGTGATTGCCGATAATATGCTTCAGCAGTGTTTAATGGATCCTGGCCAATTTGATGTGGTGGCCACTACTAATCAAAACGGAGACTTTTTAGCCGATATGCTCAGTGCACAAGTCGGTGGAGTAGGGATTATGCCGACGGCAAACTTAAATACCGAAGTTGCGTTTTTTGAACCCACACATGGTACATTTGAGCGCATAGCAGGGCAAGATAAGGCAAATCCGAGCAGTAGCTTATTAAGTGCGGTGCTAATGCTTAAGTTTATGGGATGGAGTGAGGCTGCTTGTTTAATTGAAAACGCGCTTGAAAGCACATTTGCCAGTGGACAGGTTACATTTGATTTAGCTCAATCAAATCATAACTCGACAACCTTAAGTTGCAAACAATTTGCCAACAAGGTTATCGAGCACTTTTAAAGGGCAGCATTTTACGCTGCAGAGGCGTTAGCTGTTTGCTCGCGATGAACGCATGGACGCTCTGTCAGCTCTGCAGCTCTGTGGTAAAGTTTATGGGCGCTTGGCTCTTCACAGAGTGTGCCACTAAGCGTATCCATTAAAGCAACCACAATAATCGCAGGCACTTGGCAACAGTATTCATCTAGAACGGCTGCGGTTGTTTGTGCATCTACATGACAATGTGGATGACTTTTACGTTGATATGCATTTAATAAAGTATTCACGTCGAGAATGTCGTTTTCTTGGTGTTTGGTTTTACGACATGCACACCCAAACTCATCAACTAGCGTGGCTAACGCTTGGTAAACGTGTTGCGTTTGAAGTGTTGTTTTACGACACAATTGTTGTTCAATGAATTGATGTAAATTTGCATCAATGAATAATCCGTCTTGTTGTGTGAAGCTTGCTGATGTTTGCATAATTATTACTCTTAGTTTGTTGGCTTAACTTCACTGTAGCGCTAAGTGTAATATTAATGAAATTATTGTTTTCAATAACTGATATTGATTTGATCAATATTTTAATTCTTTACCTATCAATCACTGTATTTGCAAACGCCAACAACTCGCGTCTAAGCCATTGGTGCGCTGGTGTATGATGTAATAACGGGCTCCATATCATTTTTATTTCTATGGGGACGATTTGAAATGGCACAGGGCTAATCACTAAATTAGTATGGCTAGTTAAAAGCTTTGCTTGACGACGCGGAAGGGTTGCAATAAGTTGCTCAGATTGACACAGTAAACTGGCAATCATGTAATGACGAGTAAATACGCGTATTTTACGTGTTTGTTCTAATTGCCATAATGCCTCATCGACCCAGCCTAATTTTTGTTTACCTGATTTATTGGTTACAGCGGGTTCGGGCCCCCAGCCGGCTCGATTAACCCAAATATGTTCACTTTTTAAGTATTGGTCTAAGTTTGCATCGTTTAAAAATGGATTATGTGGATGGGTTAAACAACAGTAGTTATCTCGCCATACAGTAGCTTGATGAAAAGAGCGCGGCAGACCATTAAAACGGTTTATTGCCAAATCGATAGTGCCTTTTTCCATATCCTGTAGGTTCACGTCGCTGGGGCTAAGTACATCGAAGTCAATGCCCGGATTTTTAGCTAGCTGCTCGCAAATAAAGGGGGCAATTAGCGTCGATTCTATATAATCGTTTGCCATAATACGAAACGTCACGTTGGCGGTAGCCGGATTAAACTGCTCACTGGGCTGCGTGATCTCTTCTGCCATTTTTAACAGCGCTTCAATTTCGGGCTTGAGGGCAAGGGCTTTAGCTGTTGGGGTCATGGAGCCAGCTGCACGAACAAGCAAAGGATCGTCAAATAAGTCTCTTAGGCGTTTTAACGCATTGCTCATAGCCGGTTGTGTTAATGCGAGTTTATTGGCCGCTTTAGACACACTTTTTTCATCTATTAATACATTTAAATAGACGAGTAGGTTGAGATCGACATTTCTTATATTCATATGATCAATTTTATTTATTTGCTGTATTAATTATCTAAATTAAAGCGTGCTTGCTAAGGTGTAAACCTCTAATAAAAAATAATCAGCATAATTGCTAAAAATAGAAGCGCCTATACTATGCCTAGCACGTCGTTAACGTCTACCCACAATCCTATACAAGAACTCATAGCCACTAAGTTAGCACGCGCTGTATTTGCTGGCTTTGAAGCTATGTTTGCACAGTTCTTAAATATTACCTTAGGGGCACAAAGTCGCTTTGAACAACGCCAATATCATGAGGTGCAAGCGGCAATGCGAGCGCGCTTGCAAGTGTATGAGCGTCAAGTAAAGCAGGTGAGTGAGGCCGTTAAAGTGATTGCCTATGATGAACTAAACTGTCCACAAACATGGCAACGAGCAAAAAATATTTATGGCGAAATGGTTAAAGAGCATGAAAACCAGCCAATTGCACATACGTTTTTTAATTCTACTTTTGGCGCTATTTGGGATGATAAAAAAATTCGTACGGTGCATTTATTTGTCTTAAAAGCAAAGTACCGGGGGCAACCACGTTCTTATGAAGGGCTTGTGAGTCGTATTTCCTTAAAAGAAGGCTTTGATAGCGCAGTTAAAACTTTAGTCAATGAACAAGTGTTTAGAGTGCCATTTAAAAATTTAAACGAGGACTTAGCTAAACTACAAGCAACGTTAACCCAAGGGGCGCAGCAACAATGCAGACAAGTGTATGAGCTAATAAGTTTAAATGACGGCTATATTGAGTACGCCAATTCACACTTTTACCGAAATAAAGCGTGTTATGTAATAGGACGATGTATTGCTAAAAATGGCGATAATATGCCCTTTGCAATAGCCATTTTAAATACCCCTGACGGGCTTACAATTGATGCTGTGATGATGGGTGCTGATCAGCTGAGCTTGTTATTTGGCTTTGCGCGCACGTACTTTATGGTAGATACCGACCAACCTGCAAGGTATGTAGATTACTTAAGTGTGTTAATGCCTCACAAACAACGGTTTGAATTGTTTAATGCGATAGGTTTTATTAAACATGCGAAAACAGAATTTTATCGCTATAAGGTGGACACGACTAAAAGTAGCCCCGAGCAATATAAATATCATTTAGCGCCAGGTACACCAGGTATGGTGATGCTTGTTTTTACAATTGATGGCCTAGACTATGTGTACAAAGTAATAAAAGATAAATTTAGTGCACCAAAAACGGCGACAAAACAGCACGTAAAAGATAAATATAACTTTGTAAAACAGGCTGATAGAGTAGGGCGATTAGTTGATACTCATGAATTTAGATACCTAGCCTTTGATTTAAGTCGTTTTAGTGATGAATTGCTTACACAAATGAAAAAACACATTGGTGATAGCTTAATTATTTCGGGCAAAGCGTTAATACTCAAACATGTCTATGTTGAGCGAAAAATGACACCGCTTAATTTATATATCGGTCAATGTACCAGTAAATCACTGCAGCAGGTGATGGTTGATTATGGTAAAGCGATTAAAGAGCTTGCCAGTGCTAATATTTTTGCCGGTGACATGCTAATGAAAAACTTTGGTGTGACACGTTGGGGGCGAGTGGTATTTTATGATTACGATGAAATTTGCCCTCTTACTGATTGTAATTTTAGAGAAGTGCCAAATACTGACAACGCGTTAGAGGAAATAAGCTCATATTCTTATTTTGACATAGACCAAAATGATATATTCCCGAGTCAATTTAAGGTGTTTTTTAGTGCCAGCAGCAGTGCCTTTAGCCATTTTAATCATTATCATAGTGACTTATTTACGGCAAAGTACTGGCAAATGACTCAGCAAGGTATTGAGCAAGGTCAGCTTCCTGATGTATATCCTTATAAACAAAGCTGGCGCTTTAATAATTTATAGTTTTGTTTATCTTTCAAGGTTAAATTTGAAGTTGTGTTTTTAGACAAGGCTTCCCCAGCAATTGCTGATAACGCAGCATAAATGCAGAACATGTACTGCCCAACGAGTTCGGCCAAATTGAACAAAGGTTAGTCCACAAAGGCCAATACACTGATTAAATCAGCACTGAATTTTTGTGCTTAAGGCGCTGTTAACTCCAAAAGGAGTATTATGAGTTTAAATTAGTTGGCTTCGCTTTTTTGTCAGGCTTTGTGTTTGCCAGTGCTAAAACCCCGAGGTTACATCAATAAAATTACTAACCACTACACACTTTAATCATATTACACAGTAAATAACGAGTTAGTTGAAGCCGAAGTATGGCGAAAATCAAATAGAATAAAATACGAGGAGATTTATGCAGTACATTTCACATCAAGATCAGCAGTTAGCGTTTGAACAAACCGACAAGCCGAAGATTAGCAGTAATGAAGTATTGGTAAAAGTAGCAGCGATTGGCGTTAACCGCGCCGATTGTATGCAGCGCCAAGGTAAGTATCCTGCTCCTGAAGGGGATAGCCCTATTCTAGGACTCGAATGTGCAGGTACCGTGTGTGAGCTTGGCAGTGAGGTAGACCCTAAATGGCAAGATAAGCGTATTTTTACTCTATGTGCCGGTGGTGCCTACAGTGAATATGTCGCGGTAGATGCGCAGCAATTAATGGAATTGCCAGATAATATTTCTATGGCACAAGGTGCTGCTATTAGTGAAGTGTATTTAACTGCCTTTGGCGCACTCTTTGAGTTAGGAAAACTACAATCAGGGCAAACGGCGCTTATTCATGCCGGTGCCAGTGGCGTAGGCGGAGCGGCTATTCAAATGGCAAAAAGTGCCGGTGCACAGGTGGTAATAACAGCAGGGTCTGATGAAAAATGTGAACACGCTAAAAGCTTGGGTGCTGACCATGTGATTAATTATAAAACCACTGATTTTGTTGAATATATGAAGGCACATAACTTAAGTGCAAACGCCATAGTCGATCCGGTTTCTGGCCGCTATTTAAATAAAAATGCCAAAGTGGCCGCAATGGATTGTCAGATTGTGATGCTCGCATTTTTAGATAGTCGCTTTGCCGAAGTCGATTTTGCACGCTTATTACAAAAGCGCATTTCGTTTCATGCCTCGACATTACGTAATCGCAGTATCGCGTTTAAACGTGCGTTAAGAGATGCATTTGTAGCGCGCTTTTATGATGATATTGCCAATCAGAAATATGACTTTAATATTTATAAAATCATGCCATGGCAACAAGCTAGTGAGGCACATGCCATTTTAGAGGGTAATGAAAACTCAGGTAAAGTTGTATTGTTGGTAGAGTGAAACAAGTAATGCCACAGGGATTAATATTGTTAATCCCTGTATGAGGCCATATACTTTAACAAACTATTTCGATTTTAAGGTTAATAATGAATCCAATTATTGCAATATTAAAAGAGCACAATGTCAGCGATGAAAAAGTAGCGGCATTATTTGAAGCATTTACCCAAAACCCAATGATGGCTATGGCATTAGTACAAGAGCTGGGCATACCACCTGAAAAACTTCAGCAATTGATGGCGGTAGTAATGACCCAACCTCATTTAATAAAAGAAGCAACGGATGAATTAGGTTTAGATTTTGCAAAAGTACAAGAAGCGAAAGACAAGTTAAACCAGCAGTAAACTATCTTTAGAGACATGTTTTATGCATGTCTCTATCCCTAAACATGTTTTGTTACACTCTCCTTTGAACGGCTCTGCATTTATACAGTCAAATAAACACTTAACCTATAGCAGAGTCATAACATGAAGCGACTTTATAAATTTTGGAAAAATAACCGTTCTTAAGGGCCTGTTAACCTTTCAAGGTTGAATTTGCAGTAGTCTGTTTGGTATTTAAGCAAGGCAGAGCCTATGTGGTGTGGTTATTCCCCATAAATAGGCGATAACATAGCATCAATGCCAAACAGGTATTGCCCAAAGGGTTCTTCCAAGGGGCGATTAACTCTTTGTTACTCGGTTTTTACTTAGCCCACTAGGTTACAAACCTCGCGCCGCGATTAAATCGCCCCTTGTTTGAACAAATTCCAATCCGCAAAGGTCAACAGGCCCTATTGTTTTTATTATTTTAATGAGTGTGTTTCGTAGTGCCGTCGCCGATTGGTACGAAGTACCAACAGGTTCAATGAAACCGACTATTGAAGAAGGCGACCGAATCCTTACCGATAAAATGGCGTATGATTTACGTATACCATTTACGCATGTATCCCTGTTAAGACTGGCAGAACCACAAACCGGCGATATTATTGTATTTGATTCTAAAGTGGCGGATAACCGTTTAATAAAACGCGTTATTGGCACACCAGGTGATATAGTTTCATTGCAAAATAACGAATTGACCATTAATGGCGAGAAAGTAAGTTATAGCACTTTAAACGAGAGTATTCGGTGGCTAGATAAAACTGAGCACTTAAAGGGGCATGCTCATACCATACGGCTTACCAAATCGGCAGCAAGCTTAGTGCAGTTTCCGGCAACACCAATAGCAGCAGTTCATTATCTGGTTATGGGTGATAACCGCGATAACAGTGCGGATTCGCGGGTCATTGGATTAGTTCCACGTGATGAGTTGCTTGGTCGGGCAGAGCGTGTGATTGTCTCGCTTGATTATGATGATTACTACTTGCCAAGAAGTGACCGGTTTTTGAAGCGTTTAGAATAAAAAACTAACTATTACAATGGCTAAGCAAGATTGGTTAGCCATTGCTGTTTCTGCAGGTAGGATTATTTAAGGCATTAATCAATATCAATCGAGTAAGCTTCTAACAGCTTGTTAAGCTTAACTTGCTCTGAAGCATCAAACTCTATACCAACGCTAAGGCGGTTGCCTTTCATTTGGTTATTCCTAATGTAAGACGTAATAATAACAGGCTCGTTGTCTAATGGAGAAAGTATATGCACAAAAACTTGACGTTTTTTTAGTGCAACAAATCCAGAGCTTACGTGAATAGCAAAGCGACAACCACTCGGAGAAATATCAATAATTAAACCGTGCAATAAGCTTTTATTATCAGCATCAATATCGCCTTTATGTAAACTAATTTTAGCCGGAATGTGTGTAGGCAACCTGCTAGTTTCACGTAATTGTCGGCTTTCAATTTTTTTAGGGTAAGCTAAATAAATTAATCGTTCAGGGCGAAATGAAATCGCTAATATGCTGGTTGAAAAAGCAACACATTCGCCCCGTTCGTCTTCAATGATATAACGTACAATAGCCCCATTACCTTCAACTAAAATGTCGCTGTAATCATTTTTACCTGCTTGAGCAGGGTATTTTAATATTAAATATTTACCGGTGTCGTAGCCGATTAAAGTGAGTTTAAAGCGAACCTGAATGGGATTGTTAAATTGTATATCAATTAGCTTTCCCGGGAGTAAATCGAGGAAAAACTTCTTTTGATCTTCAGTTGGTTTATCTTCAACAGTAGTATTATTTTTATTTGTTTCCACAAACACTTTCTCAATATTAACAGACGCTTAATTATCTTTTAATATAGTGTAAAAATCACTAGTATAAAAGAGTGCATTTAGTAAAAGAAAATAATACTTTGTGCTTGTAATAGTGAGCGGAGTTAGTATTTTACTCCGCTGTGGAGATTAGATTGTTACTCTTTTGGCAACAAAACAGTATCAATGACATGAATCACGCCGTTGCTGGCTTTTACATCTGCCATTACTACGTTTGCATTGTTGATCATAACAGAGCCATCATTGGTGGTTACATTCACAGACTGGCCTTGCACGGTCGTTGCACTGTCTAATTTTACAACGTCTGCAGCCATTACTTTACCTGATACCACATGGTAGGTAAGAATTGCAGTTAACTTGTCTTTATTTTCGCTCTTAAGAAGGTTTTCAACGGTACCTGCTGGTAGCTTGGCAAATGCTTCATCAGTTGGCGCAAATACAGTAAAAGGGCCATCTCCTTTTAACGTATCAACGAGGCCTGCCGCTTTGACAGCTGCAACGAATGTTGAAAAAGAACCATTGGCAGCAGCTACATCAACGATATCTTTTTTCATACCATGGTGATCGGCATGAGCTGCTGAAGATAGGGTTAAACTTGCTAATACAAAAGTCAGAACAGACGCTATTTTCTTAAACATGTTACTTTCCTTTAAATTGATTAGTTGTCGGTTAAATATTACGCCGGGTTGCTAGCTTACGATCATTTTAAAAAAGGGTGGGTCATTGCCTTATCCCAATAAAGGTATTTAATAAAAAGCAAAGCCAGCTATTAACCCTCCTAGTGAAAGCTTTTATGAGTAAACACGGTCTGTTTATTTTCAATTTTTTATATCCAGTTCAGCGATATAACGTCATTAATTAACAATAGGAAATAAACCATGAAAAAACGGGCTATTTTTACAGCGCTCATTGCATCACTTTCTTCATTAGCGTCTGTTGCTGGACAAACTGAAATGCAGATAAATACTTATAATCAACAGCTTGAAAATGTGGCTATGGTGGCACAATTAACGGGTGAAATGGCACAGCGTATAGTCAATGCAGCGTCTGCAGCGGCGCACAAAGACAATTTAGCTGTATCAATAACCGTTGTGGATGCATCTGGACAAACGCTGGCGGTACTTCGCGATCATCGTGCCGGTGTTCATACTATTCGTGCCAGTTATAAAAAAGCCTATACCGCCAATTCGCAAAAGCGAGAAACCGCAGTTATAGCAAAAGGCATAAATGAGGGCACTATTCCAGCAGACCTTCGTTATTTAGATGAAAACATTTTAATATTGGATGGCGGGGTGCCTATTTATATTAACGATACTGTGGTGGGGGCTGTGGGAGTTGGCGGTGCTCATGGCAGTGAGGATGTACGTGTTGCAAAAGCAGGGATCAAAGCGTTATGGTTAGCGCAGTAGAAAAACAGATCACGTTACTAAATATCTCCAAAAGTGATAGTAAAGGAGTTTACAGATTATGAACGAGACTGATTTAGCGCACTTAAAACGCACCGTAGCACTAGCTAAAGAGGCGTTAGAAGCAGGAGATGAACCGTTTGGCTCTGTGCTTGTTGATGCTGAAGGAAATATATGTATGGAAGATCGTAACCGTGTTGCGGGTGGCGATCATACTCGTCATCCTGAATTTGAGATTGCTCGTTGGGCAGCCAACAATATGACCCCTGAGCAACGCGCTGGGGCTACTGTGTATACCTCAGGGGAACATTGCCCTATGTGCGCCGCAGCACACGCATGGGTAGGTTTAGGTCGAATTATGTATGTCAGTTCATCTGCGCAATTAACTAGCTGGCTTAGCGAGCTCAAAATGACTAAGTCGCCGGTTAACCCGTTACCTATTGAAGCGGTTGCTCCTAATGTCGCTGTTTATGGGCCCGTACCAGCACTTGTTGAGCAGGTTCACGCCCTACATCGTCAATTCCACCAAGCAGATTAACAGCGCAGCACAGCGCATGGTATTTAGACTAAAGCGACTACCTGCTATAGTTAACGGTAGTCACTTTTATTAAACGCAGCACAAGGGATTATTATGATCGTTAACCTGTTCGATAAGTTAATATTTGCTTGCGCTTTTATTGTTTCATTGCAACTACCGCAGCTGAGTGATCATTACCAACAACATTTAGCGGGCTTATACCATGCAACAAAATGGCAAGTCGACGGCTATGCAAAAACGGCCAAGCAATATAACTTTTCTAGCACGCAAGCGATGATAAACCGCCATTTAGCAAACACTGAACCGAGTGTCAGAGCCGATGCAAATCAAAAACAGCAAACATTACTGCAATTTGCCGATTTAAAAAAAGGGATGGCTATTTTTGATCAAGGAAATCTACTACAAAAAATGCTGTATATGTTCTCCCCTGAGCGCGTTGACAGATTACAAAGTACACTTGATAACTTTAAGTTAGGTATTCCTTTAACCGCGAGTGCAGTGTTGTTTGCATTGGTATTAGCTATGTTATTAAATCAATTACTTATGCTGCCACATACTTTATATGTTAGGCGTAAAAAGCGTATTGCATCCGATGCAGTAAAATTTAATAGCTGATCGTTAATGAGTTATCATTGGTGATTTTCACTGGCCCTTTTAACAACAAATGCGCCACGAATGTCACCCAGTTTAAAATCAGTTGCCTGATCATTAGGGTATAAAGTCGCTATTTTTTTAGAAACTGTTGGGTCAATCTGACTGCCATGACACGCTAAACACGCTTTTTGAGTAGGAATCGCTTTTACAAAATACCAGCCATCCGGTCTTTGCTCTTGATATTCTATGCTTGCTACCGGCTCGCCATTGAGCTTACGTTGTTCAAAGTTTAATAAAACATTTTTGAGCCATGCATCGGGTTGATTATCTGAGCTACGAGTTTTCAAAGCACTGCGGCTAATTTGCCAAGGACTATTGCTATGTTGTGAAGCGATAGCGGGTGCAGCTGTATTACATACACTTATTGCCGCTAGTGGGCCGCTTTGTTTCATAGTACTAACCAGTACCTGTTTTAAATCACTTGAAAATGCCTTAATGGTTTGTCGTGCCTCGTCGGCATTGCTAGCAAAAGCAGCGGATGAAATAAATAAACTGGAAAAAAGTAAAATAACGCGCATAATACACCTCCAAACATTAGAGGGTTCTAATATACAGGGTGTCAGGTGTTTTTCAAGTAAATCGTTTAGCGTTTAAGCACTTTTTTACTTAAGGTACCGCGCCTAAAATCGATAAACAGTTTCAAGAGAAAAGATATGCACAATAAGCACGATGAGAATAAAATAATAAACCAACAAAATAACCATGATGCTGGTGGACTTAATGTACAAGATCCATTAGCCGCTATTAAAGCAATTCGACTCGAACAGTTAGCGCAATGTCGGCTTAAAACACAAAAAGAAATACAGCACATGCAAAACAAAAAATAGCCTTGGACGATAAAAACTTGCTAAGTTAACGTTATTAATTTTAAAAGGCTGGATAGTGCAATTAATCCTTTATCTATAAAACATCCGCATCAAATTATTACTTTTATAGCTTGGCTGTGCGCTTTAGCTGTGATGTTAATAGGGCTACTTGCGCCTGAAAATAAACGTGTTTTAATGCTGTTGTCACTGAGTTCGCTCTGCTTACTTGTGTTTAATAGTGTAACGATGTCAGCTTGGGTATTTAAACGTTTTAAAGACCAACAATTACGCTGTATTGCTCTTTTAGGCAGTGGCGCTTTTATGTTGTGTATCGCGGGTGATGTGGTTAATTTTAATTTACCCCAACACTATTATCGCTATAGTACCTTGATAAAACATGATTACTTAGTGGATTCAATCTTATTTTTTGCACCTGGTTACAGCCTTTTATTTATAGCCTGTGTGTTAGCTTTTAATCTAAAACGCCGGGTGTCGCTTATAAAAAGTGCACTTTTTTTTGTTGTTGTGTTGGTGCTAAGTAGTGCGTCGTTCTCTTCTATGTATCTTGAGGGGGCAGGAGATACTATTTTAGCTATGACAGGGGTTTATAGCTTAGTGATAACGGCTGTTGGACTTATGGGTCTGGTATTAGTTGTTGCCTATGGTGGGATTAACGCACCCAAATCAATAGTGTGGGTGAGCTTAGGGCTTTTCCTTGCTGCATTGGCTGATGCCATTATTGGTGCTTTTTGGATTTATGGTAATCAGGGGCAAGGCTTTTACCCTCAAGTGCGCTATATTAACTGGTTTGTGTATATTAGCTCGCAAAGCTTGGTGATTCACTTAGCAAAAGTTGTTGCAGTAATACCAAATCGCAATAATGCTTAATTATTTTCAGGAAGTAAACCAGAGAATAGCGGCGTTAAAAATTCTTATTAGAATAGCTAAATAACAGATGAAAAAAAAGCCGCTAAATATTAGCGGCTTTAAGCGATAATAATTACATTACGCGCATACCCGGCTCAGAGCCGTCGTCTGGGTTAAGAATGTAAATTTCTTTACCACCAGGGCCTGCCGCAAGTACCATGCCTTCAGACATTCCAAAACGCATTTTACGTGGTTTGAGGTTAGCAACCATTACAGTTAACTTACCTTCAATGTCCTCTGGTGCGTAAGCCGATTTAATTCCAGCAAACACTTGGCGAGTTTCACCGCCTATATCAAGGGTTAATTTAAGCAGCTTGTCAGCGCCTTCTACGTGCTCTGCTTTGGCAATTTTAGCTACACGCAGGTCTACCTTTGCAAAGTCATCAAACTCAATCTCTTCGCTAATTGGCTCTTTTGCAAGTGGGCTATTAGGATCGATTTTGTCTTTTTCAGCAACTAAACTTTCTTTTGATTCTTCAACCATTTTATTCACTTTATCCATTTCTACACGTTGCATTAACGGCTTAAATTTATTGATAGGGTGGTTTACTAACGCTGTTTGCGCACCTTGCCAAGATAATTCATCATTTAAAAAGGCTTCAACATTACTTGCCATGCCAGGTAGCACTGGTTTTAAGTAAGTGATCAACACGCGGAATAGGTTAAGTCCTAGTGAACAAACCTGATGCGCTTCTTCTTGCTTTGATTCATCTTTAATAAGCACCCAAGGCGCAGCATTATCAATAAACTGGTTTGCTTTATCTGCAAGTGCCATGATTTCACGAATTGCGCGGCTGTATTCACGGTTCTCGTAATATTCGGTGATTGTCGCTGATGCGTTTTGGAATTCTGCAAGCAATTGAGGTTGCATAACTGTATTGCTCAGCTTACCGTCGAACTTTTTAGTAATAAAACCAGCACAACGACTGGCAATATTCACTACTTTACCCACTAAGTCTGAGTTTACACGTTGTGCAAAATCTTCAAGGTTTAAATCTAAATCGGTAATGCCACTATTAAGTTTAGCTGCGTAGTAGTAACGTAAAAACTCTGGGTCTAGGTTATCTAAATAAGTACGCGCTTTAATAAACGTGCCTTTTGATTTAGACATTTTTGCGCCATTGACCGTAACAAAACCATGGGCAAATACGTTAGTTGGCTTTCTAAATTGAGCGCCTTCTAACATAGCAGGCCAAAATAGGCTGTGGAAATAGATGATGTCTTTACCAATAAAGTGATAAAGCTCAGCGTCTGAGCCTTCTTGCCAAAATGCATCAAAGTCGATGCCTTGTTTATCACATAAGTTTTTAAAGCTCGCCATATAACCAATAGGCGCATCTAGCCATACGTAAAAGTATTTACCTGGTGCGTTTGGAATTTCAAAACCAAAATAAGGTGCATCACGGCTAATGTCCCATTGCTGGAGACCATCGGCAAACCACTCATCTAACTTGTTGGCCATTTCTTGTTGAATTGTGCCTGAATGTAGCCACTCTTTAAGCATGTCTTCAAAGGCGGGTAAATCAAAAAAGTAATGCTCAGAATCTTTTAAGATAGGCTCAGCACCCGACATAACAGAGCGAGGGTTAATCAGCTCGGTTGGGCTGTAGGTTGCGCCACAGGCATCACAGCTATCCCCGTTCTGATCTTCTGATTTACATGTAGGACACGTGCCAGTGACAAAGCGATCTGGCAGAAAAATGCCTTTTTCTGGATCGAATAACTGTGAAATAGTGTGCTTTTTAATATGACCTGCATCGTTAAGGCGATTATAAATAAGCTCACTAAATTCTTTATTCTCTTGGCTATGGGTACTGTGGTAATTATCAAATTTGATATTAAAATCAGCAAAGTCGCGTTGGCGCTCGATACTAACGTTTTTTACCATTTCCTCAGGCGTGATCCCTTGCTTTTGCGCATTAAGCATAATAGGTGTGCCATGAGCATCATCGGCGCACACATAGTACGCTTCGTGGCCTTGTAGTTTTTGAAAACGCGACCAAATATCAGTTTGAATATACTCTAATAAATGCCCTAAATGGGTAGGGCCATTGGCATAAGGTAATGCGCTAGTAATCAGGATCTTTCGCTGTGCCATAATCATTCCGAATTAAGCGTTCCTAGTCAGGAACAGATGAAAATTATTACATTATCGATAAGCAAAGTGATAACAGAGCACACTGCTTATCGATATTTACTAATTGACTGGTGTTAATGCCCTGAATGTTACATAATTCCGTGGCACTTTTCATCAAAGAAACGCTATTTTATTGCTATGTTTGGACTGTCGAAACTATTCTCTGCAAAATCGGTGCAAAAACAACCGATTATTTCTGCTCTAGCGGCCTATCGCAGTGCCGCTTTCGCTGTGGGTATTGAGCAAGATTTCATTGCTGATATCACTCAAAACACCGATAAATCAATTACGGTTAAACTCAATCTCCCTTTTGCGGCGCAATCTGAAATGCCGCATGTGGCTCAATTTTTGACTGAGCGTTTAAAGATTGATGTAAACGTAACGGCCAGTGTTCACCTTAAAGAGGCTGCGAAATTTAAAGCCATTAAACATATTGTTTTAGTCGCCTCAGGAAAAGGTGGGGTGGGTAAATCTACTACGGCTGTAAATCTTGCGGGCTCGCTTAAAAATGAAGGCGCAAAAGTAGGCATACTAGATGCCGACATTTACGGTCCGTCAATTCCTATGTTGTTAGGATTAGTTGGCAGTGAGCCGGTTACAAAAGACAATAAACAATTACAACCGTTTGATGCCAATGGTATTAAAGCGCAATCTATCGGTTTTTTAGTCCCCAGCGATGATGCCACCGTATGGCGCGGCCCAATGGCCTCAGGCGCGCTTAGTCAGCTTTTAAATGAAACCGATTGGGGTGAACTTGATTATTTAATTGTAGATATGCCGCCAGGTACCGGTGATATTCAATTAACCATGAGCCAAAAAGTGCCAGCCAGTGGCACCGTGATTGTCACGACGCCACAAGACTTAGCGCTTGCTGATGCGCAAAAGGGTATTGCTATGTTTAATAAAGTAAATGTGCCAGTGCTCGGTTTGATTGAAAATATGAGCCATTACATTTGTGGGCATTGCGGCGAGGCCAATCATGTATTTGGTAAAGACGGTGCACAAAAATTAGCCCTTAAGCATGGTGTGCCTGTGCTTTCGCATATTCCGCTTGCGATTGATATCAGAGAATCCTCTGAGCAAGGTAAGTTGATTGCCGATGAGACAGATGCGGCTATTAGCAAAACTTACAGCGCGGCCGCACGATTGATTGCCAGCACGCTTTACTATCAACAACATCACAACGCGATTGACGTTGTGATTACGGAAGATTAAAAATGAGACTTTCAGATACACATATTAAAGAATACTTAAACGATGGGCGCATTGTTATCGAGCCCGCGCCAACGAGTGAAATGATTTCAGGGGTTACCGCTGATCTTCGCTTAGGTAATAAGTTTAGAACATTTCATGCCCATAATGCCGCTTATGTTGATTTAAGTGGTCCAAAAGATCAGCTTAATAAAGCGTTAGAATCAATCATGAGCGACGAAATTGTATTAGCTGAAGGCGAAGCGTTTTTTCTACATCCTGGCGAGCTTGCGTTGGCAATAACCTATGAAAAAGTAACCCTACCTGCAGACATTGTTGGTTGGTTAGATGGGCGTTCATCGCTGGCACGTTTGGGTTTAATGGTGCATGTTACAGCACACAGAATAGATCCTGGTTGGAGTGGTAATATTGTTTTAGAGTTTTATAACTCTGGTAAGCTGCCGCTTGCGCTCAGACCTATGATGAAAATTGGCGCAATGAGTTTTGAAACACTTACCGGTCCGTGTGAAAGCCCTTATAACACCCGCATTGATGCAAAATATAAAGATCAGAATAGTGCGGTAGCAAGCCGTATCAGTGACGATAAATAACTAAGCTAAACAATAGCTTATTTTTCTAGTTGATGAAGCGCATAACCTAATAGTTGAAAATAATGGTTAATCGCTTCATTGGCGTGTAACGTGTGCTTTAGCTCAGGATAAATTAAGTTATTATTACTCAAACCGCCGACTAAGAAACTGTTTTTGATTGTTTGATGCTCGTTGATACAGGCTTCAAAACACCGAGCAGCAAGCTCCTCTGGCATACTCATATACTGCTGATTATGCGCTTTATCAAACGCAATGCATTTATTTACAAATTCATTGGCATGTTCACCGCTTTGCTCTAAAAACACCTGTTTATAAAATTCATTAAGTGCATCATTAAGTGGATGGCTTAAGTCGGGAGAGTGTGATAACCATAACTTAGAGGCGAAACCAAAGCGGGTTTTTGATTTAAACAAATGCTCACTAATATGATGATCAAAAGCATGAAACCATTCATGGGCTAAAGCGCCACCGCCTGCATTTTTAGCCAGTGCTAAGGTTTGGTCATACGCATTATAATGTGCTTGCACGCCTTTTTGTCCACCGTGACCAAAAGCGAGATTAAGTTTGCCACGCAGGCCAATGGCAGTGGGTGGTAAATGCAGAATCTGCGCTAAATCAGCCAGCGCATCATAAATTAAGTTGGCACTAATAAAACGCTCTTCTTTAGTAACCCACTTACCAACCACCATAGAACGAAAACCAAAAGTGGTTCTTATATCACTAAAATCGACTTGATCGTCAAAACGATAGTCGGGGCCTTGGCGAGAAAATCCGCGTTTTAATCGAGATGTGGTATTACGCATCGGTTATTTTATTTCAGCTCATACATTACAAGTAACGTGCTTTTACGTGAGCGGGCATGTGTTGGGTTTGTTTTTTTATTAATTCCTCTAATAAACCATACAAGGGCGCAGGGTTTAGTGCTTCTATGAGCCATAAACTATGCGCTACTGCTTCTAGTGTCGATAAACTATCTGCTCTAGGGGCTTTACGAATAGCATAACGGTTGGTGGGAATATGGCTAAAGCTTACCGTTTTAAACTGTTGTAATAACGGGGTTAATTGCAAAATTTTAAAAGCTTTATTCCATGTACCATCAATCACAATTAAATGCGTAATATCTTGAAGGTTTTCTTTACTATTCGGTCGGTCTAATTTTACGGCGCTCTCGCTTGGGTAGAGTAATACGCTCGATTCAATAGGTAGGTTCTGTAAACAGGCGAAGTCTTGATTATTTTCGCCTCTAATAATTTTACAGTGGGTTAAACCCAAAGCTAATAGCTGCGCCGTATTTTTGCTCACTTTTGCTTCATTGGGGTGCTGCAAAATAATAACCTGAGTTTGGTTAGTAACACGGGTAATTGCGCTGCAAATACAAGTGCTTAGCGAAAAGTTACACTGTTTACAATGAGGACGTGCCATTGAATACACTATTTCGTTGGTACATTTGCCGTAATTATACATTTTTGCACTAATAAAGTTGGTTTTTTTTGTGCTTAGATATAGAGTAAGAGATAAGAAGAAAATCGATGGACCGTATTGAAGGGCATGAATATGACAGAGATCAATATTGACGAATCCGCTTTAGAAAGTATGGAATCGCTATTAGGTGAACAATTTCCAGATACGCTGGAATTTTGTTGTGCGGAATTTGAGCGATTGGGTAACGAAGCAATTGCTGCGCTTGGGCAAGATAAAGAGGCTGCTATTCGCCACTCTCATAGCCTTAAATCAAACGCCGCTCAATTTGGTGCGGCAAGTTTAGCCGAAGTTGCTCGTTTAATTGAATATAATTTAAATAACGGGAATGACGAGCAGGCTGTTAATGCAGCCGATGGATTAATGGCGCAAGTTACTGGTTCACAAGCAAAACTAAATGCATGGTTAGCTGGGCGCTAAACGCGTTTCAATAGTAATAAAAAAGAGTGTTAACGTGAATTTTTTTCAGTTTTAAGCGCTTAATTTTCCTAGTAATTCACGGCTATACTGCGTTAGTCTAATGGCTAACTTGCTCTTTAGAGGTAACAATGTCAGAAATAAAAAAGAGTCATAAATTAGACGGCGTCTGTTATGACATCCGAGGTCCCGTTTTAGTGCAAGCTAAAAAAATGGAGGATGAGGGCCAAAAGGTATTAAAGCTTAATATAGGTAACCCCGCCGCATTTGGCTTTGATATGCCAGAAGATATGCATCGCGATATCATCCGTAATTTATATTCAGCTCAAGGATACTGTGACTCTAAAGGTCTTTATTCTGCGCGTGTTGCTATTTATCAGCACTACCAACAGCGTGGCTTACACAATTTAGACGTTGATAATATTTACATTGGCAACGGTGTGAGTGAGCTTATCCAAATGGTTACTCAAGCACTGTTGAATAATGATGATGAAGTGTTAATTCCCGCTCCAGATTATCCGCTTTGGACAGCCTCGGTAAAATTAGCAGGTGGTAATCCGGTTCACTACTTGTGTGATGAAGAGCAAGATTGGTTTCCTGACATTGATGATATTAAGAGTAAAATCACCTCTAAAACCAAAGCATTGGTGCTAATTAATCCTAACAACCCAACCGGGGCTGTGTACAGTGACGCTTTACTTGAAGAATTGATCAATATTGCTCGAGAGCACAAGCTTTTGCTGTTAAGCGATGAAATATACGAGAAAATTCTATACGACGGCGTTACCCATACTTCTATTGGTTCATTATGCGATGATCTCCCTATCATCACCTTTAATGGCTTAGCTAAAACATACCGTGCTGCTGGGCTGAGAATGGGCTGGATGGTGTTAAGTGGTCGCACCGCATTAATGACAGATTTAATTAAAGGCTTAGATATTCTTGCCTCAATGCGTCTTTGTGCCAATGTGCCCGCACAATATGCAATTCAGCAAGCATTGGGTGGCGTTCAGTCAATTGATAGCTTAATTGACCCCGGTGGGCGTTTATATGTGCAACGTGATATTGCTTGGCGCGGCTTAAATGCGATTGATGGAATTAGTTGTAAAAAGCCTAAAGGGGCGCTTTATGCTTTCCCTAAAGTGGATACAGCTAAATTCAATATTAAAAGCGATGAACAAATGATGTTTGATTTGTTAAAAGCAGAAAAAATATTGTTAGTACATGGGCGCGCCTTTAACTGGCCAGAGCCTGATCATTTTAGATTGGTGTTTTTACCTAATAAAGATGATTTATCGAGTGCAATGATGAAAATGCAGCGTTTTTTCAAAGATTACCGACAAGAATAAAGAAAAAAAACGAGCCAAGTGGCTCGTTTTTTCGTTAATGCACTAAAGTAAATGGTCGTGTTTCAAAGCATGCAATAGGGCACTGCATACGTTGCCTTGGGATACCTGCTTCCATAAAGACGTGGCCTTGCACAGTAAACCCATTATTTTTGAATCGTTCTACTTCGTTTAAAATACAATTAATACTGATTGCTTCAATACCTTGCTCCGCTGCTAATTTAACAATGAAATTAAGCAGTGACTTATAAACATTGCGGTTGCGATGCTGCGGCAATACGGCGATTCTACCAATTAAACCATCATTACATAATCGACCTGTGGCAACAGGTGAGTGCATATTATCGGTGACCAGAATATGTTGAGCGAGTGCATCTAAGTTATCAAACTCAATACGTTTAGGAATATGTAACTCATATACAAACACTCGCTCCCTTATATGTTGCAGTTGACTTTTTTCACTTTGCCAATCAACTTTGTCAACCGTATAAACCATGACCTCCTCCTAGCTAAACCAAATACCCTCATTAACCAGTGTAGTAAAAGTTTCGATAAAATCTAGGCTAGGTGTGGTTGCATTAAGCACGCTACTATCAAATTCAATAAAATCAGTAAGCTGTTTTACCGCTTCTAAATCAGATAAGGGTAAAGCGAAGTTTTCGCCATTGATACTCAGAAGTAGCTCTGCATCCATACATTGATAAATAGCACGTGTGCCCCCTAAACGCTCAAATGTTACTTGGTTTTCAAGCAGTTGTTGTATTTGTTCGACACTAAATGGGTCTTCTTCAGGGGCTAAGTCCATATCATGCTTAGGTTGGCTAAGGGTATTACCTAACCAGTGTTTAAATAAACTCTCGTCTTCTAGCAATGCTTGCATTAACGTTTTTACTTTATCGACTTCGCTTTGGGTTAGCTCACCTTTAGAATCACGCAGGGCGAGGGTATGGTCGGTATACCTTTCTTGGCCGCTTTCTGTGTCGATAATATGATCAGCAAAACTTGAAAGTAAATCTTGTTGATTAGGTGCTCTAAAACCGACTGAATAGTTAAGTGCATTCTCAACCGCATAGCCTTCATGAGGACAACCGGGTGGTATATATAAAATATCACCGGGCTCCAAAATACAATCAATTACTGCACTGAAAGCTTCAACTTGCAGTAATGTTTTATTTTGAGCAAACTGTTTTAGTGTTGGGTCGGGTAATCCTACCCGCCAATGGCGCTTACCTTCACCTTGAATAATAAATACATCGTATTGGTCTAGGTGTGGGCCAACACCGCCACCTGGGGTTGAGTAGCTGATCATCAAATCATCTATGCGCCAATTTGGTATAAAGCGAAAAGGTTCAAGTAACTGAGCAGCCTCTGGATGCCAATGATCCACTGCTTGCACGAGTAGTGTCGAGTGCTGATCAGTGAGTATTTCAAAATCGTCAAATGGTCCTTGATGCGATTGCCATTGTTGATTGTGGTTAGTAATAATGCGCGATTCTATGCTGTCTTCCATAGCAAGGCCTGCGAGTTCATTCGCATCAAGTGGGTCTTGAAAATCTTTAAAACCAGCTTTGATCAACAGTGGTTTTTTTTGCCAATATTGACTTAAAAACGCTTGCTCTGATAATTCATTTATTTTTAATTGATACATAGAATGCCTATAACGTTAAGACCTAAATGAAAAAAGCGAAAGGCAGGTACCTTTCGCTTTTTATTAGTAGATTTGAGTGATTAAACTAAATCATCAATAAACTTAACAGCGCGACCAATGTAGTTAGCCGGCGTTAGTTTTTTCATTTCAATTTTTGCAGCTTCTGGTAGGTCTAAACCATCGATGAAATCAGCCATAATTTCTTGATTTACACGTTTACCACGGGTTAAATCTTTTAGCTTTTCATATGGTTTTTCAATACCGTATTTACGCATAACGGTTTGAATTGGCTCAGCGAGCAGCTCCCAGTTTTGGTCAAGCTCATCTGCTAAACGTTGCTCGTTTACTTCAAGTTTGCTTACACCTTTAAGGGTTGATTGGTATGCAATTACCGCATAACCCATACCTACACCTAAGTTACGTAATACGGTTGAGTCAGTTAAATCACGTTGCCAGCGAGACACAGGTAGTTTTTGTGCTAAATGACCAAAGATAGCATTGGCTAAGCCTAAATTACCTTCTGAGTTTTCAAAATCAATCGGGTTCACTTTGTGTGGCATAGTTGATGAGCCAATTTCACCGGCAATGGTTTTTTGCTTAAAGTGATTAAGTGCAATGTAGCCCCACATGTCGCGGTCAAAATCGAGCAAAATGGTATTAAAGCGTGCAATTGCATCAAAAAGCTCTGCTATGTAATCATGCGGTTCAATTTGCGTGGTAAACGGGTTGAGTGTTAAACCTAGGCTAGTTACAAACTTATCGGCGTGGGTATGCCAATCGTAGTCAGGGTACGCACTTAGGTGTGCATTGTAGTTACCCACAGCACCGTTTACTTTACCTAGCATTTCTACTTGTGCAATTTGGTCACGTTGACGCTTTAAACGCATGTAAACATTTGCAAACTCTTTACCCATAGTCGAAGGCGTTGCAGGCTGTCCATGTGTACGAGTCATCATTGGAATGGCTTTGTACTCAATTGCTTTTTCTTTAATGGCGCTTAATAACTCATCACAATAAGGTAAAACGACGTGGTTACGCGCTTCAGTTAACATTAAACCATGAGATAGGTTATTAATATCTTCAGAAGTACAGGCAAAGTGAATAAATTCGTTAATTGCGTGTAGCTCAGCATTATCAGCTACTTTTTCTTTTAGTAAATACTCTACGGCTTTAACATCATGGTTTGTCGTGCGTTCGATGTCTTTAACCCGCTGAGCATCAGCTTCACAGAATTTATCTACAATTGCATTCAACAGCGCATTTGCTTCGTCGCTAAAAGCGGGGACTTCTTTAATCTCGCTTGCTGCAGCTAACGCTTGCAACCAACGCACTTCAACGGTTACGCGGTATTTGATTAATCCAAATTCGCTAAAAATACTGCGTAGTTCAGTGGTTTTGCTGCCGTAGCGACCATCAACCGGAGAGATAGCCGTTAACGCTGAAAGCTCCATAATAACTCCTAAATTTTAGTTTGAACGATAATTAAATTTTTGTTTTAGCTATGGCGAGAATTTTTCTTTTCGCAAAAAAGAAATGACGACGTTTGCCGCCCATTTGTCGCCATAATACTGCACTGCGAATTCCGGCTAAAAGTAATGCGCGGATTTTATTTTGCGTGAGCTGCTGTTTTAATAACTCGGGTTTACCATAAACCTGAATTCGGTGCCCAAGGGGGCTTAGCACCGACGAGTATATATCTGCTAAACCGGCAACAACACTGTCATCGGTAATAGCAAAATGGTCTAAACGACGATGAATATCATCAATACGTTTACCTAATTCATTGAGGCTTTTACTGTTAGCACTAAGAGCACGCTCTAACTGCATTAAACCACCCACATATTTGACTATTTCTACATCTTTTTGAGCACCGGCACTCAGTTGTGCCATCAATGTTTTATAGCCATCACGTAAGTTATGCTCACCTTGATACACATCTTCAGGGGACGCTGGCGAGGTTTGCACAATACTTGATAATAAAATCGATAAATCTTGTTCATCACCGCGGCCATATTGGGCAACCTTCTGAACTTGCTTAGCCACTTGGCACATGGCAGCAAGCGCCATGACTTGATGTTGATTCATTATTTGATCACCGAGTCAATAATACCACCACCTAAACACACTTCATTAGCGTAAAATACGGCAGATTGTCCTGGGGTTACCGCTTTTTGTGGCTCATCAAATAATACACGTGCCATACCATCTTCACCGACTAACAAGGTACAGCTTAAGTCTTCTTGACGGTAGCGTGTTTTTACGGTGCAACGAGTAGTACCTTGAGGACCAACACGATCTACCCAGTGTAATTGGTTGGCATTTAGGCCATTACTGTAAAGGCGAGGGTGATTTTTACCTTGGCCCACAATCAATACATTGCGTTCAACATCTTTGGCTACAACATACCAAGGTTCGCCTGAGCCTTCTTTCATACCACCAATTAACAAGCCTTTGCGCTGACCTAAGGTGTGGTACATCAACCCTTCATGCTCACCAACGTTGTTACCATCTGTGTCTTCAATAACACCAGGTTGAGCAGGTAAGAATTTTTGTAAGAAATCTTTAAATTTACGCTCACCGATAAAACAAATACCAGTACTGTCTTTTTTATCGTGGGTAATTAAATCTTGCTCTTCAGCAATACGGCGCACTTCTGGCTTGGCAATATCTCCAACAGGGAACAGCGTTTGCGCGATATGTTCATGGCTCAATGTGTACAAAAAGTAGCTTTGATCTTTATTATCATCTAGGCCACGGCACATAACATATTTATCATCTCTGAGCTCACGACGCACGTAGTGGCCCGTTGCTATAAAGTCAGCACCTAGTGCTTGAGCCGCAAATTCTAAAAAGGCTTTAAATTTAATTTCTTTGTTACACATGATGTCTGGGTTAGGTGTGCGACCAGCTTTGTACTCAGCTAAAAAGTATTCGAATACGTTGTCCCAGTATTCCGCTGCAAAGTTAACGGTATGAAGTTCAATACCTAATTTGTCACAGACAGCTTGGGCATCTTTTAAATCTTCAGCGGCAGCGCAATATTCATCATTGTCATCTTCTTCCCAGTTCTTCATAAACAAGCCTTCTACTTGGTAGCCTTGTTGTTTTAATAAATATGCAGATACAGAAGAATCAACACCGCCGGACATACCAACGATGACTTTAATGTGACTATTTTCGCTCATGAATAATTTCGCTTATACAGATTACTGTTAACTTGGAAAGGCCGCGATTATAGCATGTATTTTGTAAGTGCTTAAAGAGAGGAAGGGCTATTGAATAGATTTTGTTGCTTTTTTTTATGTTGGTTAGGGATGATTTACTCTTTGTTAGTCGATTTTTACTTAGCCGATTAGATTACACATTTTGCGGTGCTATTATAGCCCCTTTGTTTGAACACATTTTAATTTGCAAAGAACAACAGGTCCAAGATGTCAGGCCATTAAATTATAAACACTCATTTAAGTTATAAATGATGAGTAAATGTTGTTTATTTAAGGTGTTAGTACTATTTATAGAATATCAAAGAATATATTTATTATTGTTCATTAACAAACCTTTACAACCAAATGATTATGCAATACCTTTAGATGAGTTTAAATTGAATAAACACTCAAATAAGTATTTATAATATAGTCAATGGAATGAATATATGAATTATGCTTCTCAAGCACAAAAGGTAAAATCTTACGTTGTTGAGTTATCAACAAAGGTACAACGCGATGATTGCTTAGTAGCAGAACAATTACCACATAACGTTAAAGAATCAGCTTACCAACTGTTTTATCAAACCATTAGGGTTCCTCGTCCTTACCGCTTTGAAGAACCCAACCCTATTTCAGCGCTATTTAGACTCATTGAACATTCTTTAGACTTTATTAATCCCTTTCAACAAGTCATTTTAAAGCAGCTAGAAAAGTGGTGGTTAGAATGGCATTTTGTTGCCACTATGAATGCTTCTCTTGAAATGAAACACGTTGAACAGCAGCGTTTTGTTAGTAGTGCAACTGAACATCCAATGCGAAAACATGAGCTGAGCCATTATGCAAAATTATTTACTATTTTGCCTTTGCCCGTGTGTAATGTTTGTATGGTAACTGGCGATATTTTAAAGCTTAATCAACGGTTTGTAGATGTATTTGGCTATACAATTGATGATATCCCTAATTTAAAACAGTGGTGGAAGGTCGCGTATCCTGAGCCTAGTTATAGAGAGTCTGCTCAAACGATGTGGGGTGAGTCTTTAGCGCAGGCAAATAAAAATAATGACGATATTCCTGCTAATGACTATCAAATTGTATGTAAAGATGGTTCGAAAGTGATAATGCAAGTGTCAGGTATTAGTGTAGAAAGTGAATTTATTGCTGTATTTAACGATGCGACGGAGCGTTTGAAAACCCAAGAGATACTCAGCGATATGGCCTTTTTAGACTCATTGACTAAAATTGCCAACAGACGCCGTTTTGACGAAAAATTACATGCTGAATTTAAAAAACTGATAAAAGTAAATACTCAACTTTCTATGATCATTATTGATATAGATAATTTCAAAAAATTTAATGATAGGTATGGTCATATTGCAGGGGATAAGTGTTTACATAGCGTAGCGCAAAAGCTAGCAGAAACAGTCAGTCGTCCTGAGGACTTTGTAGCGCGCTATGGCGGAGAAGAGTTTGTTGTTTTACTCCCACAAACAGATAATCAAGGTGCACTCTTTATTGCAGAACAAATACAAAAATCTATTGAAGATTTAGCGATAGCTCATGAAGATAGTTTTACTGGCTTTCTCTCTGTGAGTATGGGAGTTCATACGGTAAAACATGGCGAAAAAACTAACCATGTCGATTTCTTTAAAGCAACGGATAGTGCGCTGTATTATGCAAAAAGGCAGGGCAGAAATTGTATTGCCTTAGGAAGGCATGAATAACACAGCATATTTAACCTTTGCTTTTAATACCAGATAAGCAAAGGCTAACGTAAAGTATTAACTGTTGGTTGGTGGTCCACTGATTTTATATTGACCTGTTTCAATTCCATCGAGTGTGTATTTACCAATACTATAGCGAATTAACCGTAACGTTGGGTGGCCAATGTGTGCGGTCATTCGTCGAACTTGACGGTTTTTCCCCTCGTTTATAGTGATACTCAACCAAGATGTTGGAATTGATTTACGTTCTCTCACTGGGGGAGTGCGTGGCCAAAGCGCTGGTTCATCGATTAACTTTACCTGTGCAGGTAAGGTTAATCCATCTTTGAGTTCGACCCCTTGACTGAGCGCATCAATAGATGCTTCTGTAGGCACCCCCTCAACTTGTACCCAGTACGTTTTGTTGGTTTTTTTACCAGGAGCGGTTAAGGTATTTTGTAATTTCCCGCAATTGGTCAATAATAACAAGCCTTCGCTGTCTCTGTCTAAGCGACCCGCAGCATAAACATCTTTAATAGGAATAAAATTAGCCAGAGTTTGTCTATTTTGCTCGTCTGTGAATTGGCAAAGGACATCATAAGGTTTGTTAAATAAAATAACTTTTTTATCGCTTTGGGCTATCTGTGGCTTAATTGCTCTTTTTATCGGGCTCTTTTTTACAGCACTGCGCGAATATGTACGACCTGTATTGCGTTTACTTGTTGAAGATGACGTGTTTTTAGCTTTGTGTTTCATTAAATACACCGTGCAGGTTTAGGTAAGCCGGCAATTTTAGTGGCTTGTTTGGCCGGTCCCTTCGGAAAAAGCTTATACAGGTACATGCTATTACCTTTATCCTCACCGAGCGCTTTAGCCATGGCTTTGACTAACATTCTAATGGCTGGACTAGTGTTATATTCAAGATAAAACTCTCGCACAAAGTTAACAACTTCCCAATGCTGCTCAGTTAATGTGATGTTTTCTTGCTCTGCAATAACATTGGCTAACTCTTTTGACCAAACAGTATGATCTAGCAAATAACCTTGTTTATCAGTGTCTATTGTTTGATTATTAAATTCCAACATGGTTCACCAAGTAATTGATTGTTTTGCAGTTAAACTGAGGGTAACAAACTCATCATAGCTAATTGCTTTGTCGTTCATATTTAATGATATATCTCGAGCTTCTGCATCATCTTTTAAAATATAAAGTGAGTCAGCAAATTGTCTATATTGCCCTTTTGCAAAGCAAGCGTCACCCACGAGTAAAACACTGTCTGTGAGCATAATTAGATTATCTAAGCTGTGGGTACTGTAGTAATTCAGTGGTTTTGAAAAAATATGTAAAGTACTCATAGGGTCACCACATGCTGCTGATTGTGAATTAACTGTTTTTGGGCATTAAAGTTTACTATGTTTGCCTCAATGAGTAGTTCACTTTTACTTAAACCATAATCAATCAGTGACTTTTCACAAACGTAAATATTTTCAACATCATAGATTTCCAACATTTTAATGTTTTTAAAAAAATCTTTGATACCTAAACTATTTGGCTTTTGGTTTTTTTTAAGCGCTAACACAGCTGGGCCGCTAAACAACCAGCTAATATTTTGATCTACGGCAGCAAAAATAAGGGTCATATCAAGTGCATCGCGGATATGCATGTCATCAAATGGGCTTGACTGACTAATTACGAGTACATTAATCATTTAAATTGTATCCATTTATCTGCTTCACTGGCCAGCATGGCAAATTCAGCTAAGCCTGCAACAGCAAATGCGCCGGTATTTTTTATATCTAAGCCTCGCTTTTCAGCCGCAGTAACGCATAACATTAGATTTATATTTTTTTCAGCCAGTTGCTGCCAAAGCGAGGGAGTACTTAACTCATCTGAGGCTAACTCAAAATGAGTTGAAGCATGATAAATAGCATCTTGGTATAAAAATAACGCATCAACGCTATGTCCCTGCGCTAGGCAGGCATGAGCAAACTTAACAATACGTTGAGTGGTATCGTGATCTGATGGTGGAGTATGTAAAGAAAGTACAAAGCGTGCCAAAACTATTCCAATAAAAAAGCCCCAATAAAGGGGCTATTTTAACAGAACTATTTAATTAGTCATTATTTGCGCCAAGTAAGGCAAGTAATGAAGTAAATAGGTTATATACGCTAAGGTATAAAGATACAGTTGCACGGATATAATTTGTTTCGCCGCCGTTAATGATTCTGCTCGTATCGAACAAAATTAGGCCAGACATGATTAATACAACTGCTGCGTTTAGAACCATAAACATTAACGAGCTACCTAAGAAAATATTTACAATACTTGCCACGATAACCACAATTAAGCCTACAGTTAAAAAGCCACCCATGAATGAGAAGTCTTTTTTAGTGTTAAGCGCATAAGCAGATAAACCAAAGAAGATTAACGCCGTAGAACCTAGCGCTTGCATAATTAGCATAGGGCCATTAGGTAATTGTGCGTAGTGATTTAGTAGAGGGCCTAAGCCTGCTCCCATTAATCCTGTAAACGCAAACACCCAAAATACACCAGATGCTGTATCTGCTTTTTTATTAACAACAAAAAGTAGACCAAATGAAACTAGTGTGAATACAAGTCCCATAAAGTAAGGTAATTGCAGTGCCATTGAAATACCGGCAGTGACTGCACTAAATGCAAGTGTCATTGCAAGTAAGAAATAAGTGTTTTTAAGCACTTTGTTTGTTTCAATGGTCGACATTACCGGCTTTGCAGTATTGTACGATTGATTAAACGCCATTGTAGAGCTCCTGTAAGTGAAACTAAGTAGTTCCTGTAATTTAACTAAAATTAGATTACCAACTCTTATATGTTTGGGCAAACCTTTGTAGATCAATAGACAACTAAATTTAAATAAAAGTTCATTTGCCGGTTAGGATTTGCTCTCATTGCTTTATGTTTAAACAAATTAGTTGTTTTTTAATCACTTGAACAAAAAAATGAAAAAAAAGCTTCACAAAGCCCAAGGGTTTCCCTATTATTCAGGCCGTGCGGAGAGATGGCAGAGTGGTCGAATGCACCGGTCTTGAAAACCGGCAGGGGTTTATAGCCCCTCTAGGGTTCAAATCCCTATCTCTCCACCACCTTATTAAAATAATTATGAGTACACTCTTACTTGTAGTTTATGCACTTTCGGAGAGATGGCAGAGTGGTCGAATGCACCGGTCTTGAAAACCGGCAGGGGTTTATAGCCCCTCTAGGGTTCAAATCCCTATCTCTCCACCATTATCAGATAAGCCCGCTATTTGCGGGCTTTTTTGTGCCTCATATTCGCTATATCTTTTTCAAAACCAAGCATATTCAGTTAAAAAATACGACCATAGTCTCTATTTATAAGCTATGGCTCTTAGTGCATGCTTAGAAATTAAAGATTTATGTTTTTGTTAAGGATCTTACAATGAAACATCAACTCGCAAAAAGTGTCGCACTTTCATTATTATCTCCCGTTATTATTGGTAGTATGTTGGGGATTTACTACGCATTGACTATGCGCGGTGACGCGGTTTCTATTTTTTTAGGACTATTAATGACCGCTATTGCTAACGCGCACATAGTGGGTTTAACTATGGCCGCGTTTGTAGTGCCGGGTTATTTACTTATGTTTAAGTATTCTAAGGTAAATTATTCTGGAGTATTAACACTGGGCTTGCTGGGTGGCGCTATTTTTAGTTATCTTTTGAGCGCCACTACAGGCGAGATCTTTTTAATCAATAGTGTGATGTCAGGGTTTGCCGCTGGACTGTTTTTATTCGGCCTGCGTAAATCGGTACAAAGTTAATTGCGGAATATTTAATCAAGTGTGTCGTAAAACCATGTAATTTCCTTTTTTTTACCCGCAAAAGGTTTCAATTTTTAGTGACAAAGAGTACCTTTAGCTACTGTATGTTTAATAAGAAGTAGTTTGGTATGCAAAAGCACGATTTTTACCAGTCATTAGTTAAGCAAACTGAATCGCTGATAGGCGGTGAATCAAACATAATTGCCAATATGGCAAATATAAGCGCGCTGTTATTTACCTCTTTAGAAGATGTGAATTGGGCGGGCTTTTATTTTATGGATTCACCATCAGAATTGGTACTTGGTCCATTTCAAGGCAATCCAGCTTGTATTCGTATTCCAGTAGGAAAAGGGGTATGTGGCACTGCTGCGGCGACCGAGCAAACCCAATTAATTTCAGATGTGCATGCTTTTGACGGTCATATAGCCTGTGATGCAGCATCAAATTCTGAGATAGTTGTACCTATCATGAAAAATGGATCTGTATTTGCGGTACTAGACATAGATAGCCCAAGTATTGGCCGATTTGATACTGATGACCAAGCAGGGCTTGAAGCACTTGTAAAATGCTTAGAGGCTAGCCTGTAATGAAAGACTTGCTAAATGTTCAAGACTACCTTTTTGCCGTTCAAGATGTTGGTGATTGGGAAGGGGATGAAGAACATGTAGCGGAAACGCTCAATGATTTGATTCACATGGCATGGGATCGTCTTCCTGATGATTTAGACTGTGATTCAATTGATGAAATTATAAATGGTATTTGGGAACATTTACGTGGTGATATGGCTGTGATTGAAGCTGACTTTGAAGAGTTAGTTGATTGGTGTATCCACTATGTTGATTCTGCCCTTGATGAAAAGATGTGATTAAATAGGTTCTAAAATGGAAACCACAAACAAGCTAAAAGATATTAATGAAGTATTGGAGTTCTTATACCAAGAATTTCCACAATGTTTTAAACAAAAAGAGGGCATTCAGCCGCTTAAAGTAGGTATTTTCAAAGATATCGCTGAGCGCATTGAAGGGTCTGAAAAAGTTAGTAAGACACAAGTTCGTCAAGCACTTAGAAAATACACCTCTAACTGGCGCTACCTTGAGGCAGTTACTAAATCTGAATTTAGAATCGATCTTGACGGAAATCAAGGCGAAAAAGTTGAGCAAGAGCATATTGACCACGCACAAAAAGCGTTGGAAGAAAGCCGTGCTAAAATGGCAAAGCGTAAAAAGCAGCAGCGTCCTCGTCAAGATTCAGATGCAAAATCTTTCAAAAAGAAACCAGCTCATGCGGCTAAAAACTCACCGGCTGCAGCAAAACCTGCAAAAGCCGCTGCACCTAAGCGTTCAGGAAAAGTTGAACCTTTACCTGCAGGCGAGGTCAAGGTTAATAATAAGGTTAAGGTTAAACTTGGCCAAGCACTTGTTAATGCAGTAATCACTGAAGTAAACAAAGACGATGTTCACGTTGAATTAGTGACCGGTATGCAAGTAAAAACCAAAGCCGACAGCTTATACATCATTTAAGTTGCGAAAAAAATTAAGGAGTTGTGTATGAGTAAAAAGTTTACGCTCATTCCGTTAGTTGCTGCGCTGTTTTCAGGTTCATTATTGGCTGCAGTAGAGCCGGTAACATTAGAAGACTTACCTTTGCTCAAGCAAGAAAGTCAGCACGGTACAGCCAGTAAACGAGTGGCTAATCTATTTACTCGTTCGCATTACACACCCGTTCGATTTAACGATGAGCTTTCAAGTAAAGTGTTTGATCGTTACATCGAATCCCTTGATTTTAATAAAAGCGTGTTTTTGAAAAGCGATATTGACTCTTTTGAGCAATATCGTGAGCGTTTCGATAACGCGCTTATTAGCGGCAAGTTAGGCTTTACATTTGATATTTTCAACTTAAGCCTTAAACGTCGTTTTGAACGTTACGAATTTTCGCTTTCACTACTTGAAAATGAAATGACGTTCGACACTGAAGATGAATATTTTTATGACCGTGAAGATGCTCCATGGGCGACCACGCAAGCTGAATTAGATGAAATTTGGCGCGAGCGAGTAAAATATGATGCATTACGGTTAAAAATGACAGGTAAAGATTGGCCTGGCATAAAAGACGTTTTAACCAAGCGTTATAAAAATGCAGAGAAGCGTCTTGTACAATCAAAATCTGAAGATGCATTTCAAATTGTAATGAATTCACTTGCACGTAGTATTGAAGCACATACTTCATACTTATCTCCACGTCGTGCAGAACAGTTCAAAATGGATATGGATCTTGAGCTTGAAGGGATTGGTGCAGTATTAACGCCTGATGAAGACTACACGGTAATTCGTAGTTTAGTGCCTGGAGGCCCGGCAGACAAATCTGAGCAAATTAAAGCCGATGACCGCATTATTGGTGTGGCTCAAGAGGGCGAAGAGTTTGTTGATGTTATTGGTTGGCGTTTAGATGACGTGGTTGATCTTATAAAAGGTCCTAAAGGCACGAAAGTACGTTTACAATATTTAAAGGGTGCAGATGCTCACGGTACGCCAAAGGTAGTTGAGATAACCCGTGATAAAATTCGTCTGGAAGACCGAGCAGCAAAATCAGAAGTATTTGAAGCCAGCTATTCAGATCTGACTAGTAAAATAGGGGTAATCGAAATCCCTGGCTTTTACAACAACCTTTCTAAAGATGTAAAAGTAGAACTTGCTAAATTAAAAGAGCAAAAAGTTGACGGTATTATTATAGACCTACGTCAAAATGGCGGTGGTTCGCTATATGAAGCGACGCAGCTGTCAGGCTTGTTTTTTGATCAAGGCCCAGTGGTACAAATTCATACATTAAATAATCGCATTGAAGAACAAAAAGACCGTGACGGCATTACTTATTATGATGGCCCACTCACAGTGCTTGTTGATAGATACAGCGCGTCTGCATCTGAAATTTTTGCCGCAGCTATGCAAGATTATGGCCGCGCAGTTATCATAGGTGAACAAACCTTTGGTAAAGGCACTGTGCAGCAGCATAAAGGTTTAGCGCGTGCTTATGACTTATACGATAATCCATTAGGTAGTGTGCAATATACAATTGCAAAGTTTTACCGCATTAATGGTGGTAGTACACAGCATAAAGGGGTGATCCCAGATATTACGTTCCCATCGGCTATTGACCCTGCTGAGTGGGGGGAAAGTAAGCAAGATAATGCACTACCATGGGATAGCATAGTACAAGCGAAGTATAAGCAAATAGGGCGTTTAAATCCTGTTATAAATGTGCTTGAAAAACAGCACAATGAGCGAATTAAAACTGAACCTGAATTTAATTATGTGTTTGAGGATATCGCTCGTTACAACGAAGAAAAAGATCGTAAAACAATTTCTTTAGTCGAGAAAAAGCGCATTAAAGAAAAAGAAGAAAATGAAGCGCGAGCACTAGCACGCACTAACGAGCGTTTAAAGCGTTTAGGCAAACAACCTGTAGAAAACTTGGATGATGTGCCTGAGGTAATTGAAGAGCTTGACCCATTTCTTGAAGAAGCTGCTCTTATTACGCAAGATTATATCAAATATGGTCGCGTAGCTAAGCGCTAAATTCAGCTTCACTTTGTAAAAAAAAAGGCGCCTAGGCGCCTTTTTTACTATCGATAATTTGCTAAATTGTTATAATCGCGGATTACCAAAAGTTGAGCTAGATCAATAGTGCTCAATAAATGCGCGTACGTGCTAATAAAAATAATCAACATGCACCGAATGTGTGTAGGAGTCTATATTTTGAAGCCAATTGAAGAAAAACCACTAAAAAGTGCCTCGTTTTTTGATGCACTCATTCCAATTGCTGTATTAATTTGTTTATTAGGTGCCGCTGTGTACTTATTTGGTGATGACTCATCGTCAGGTCCCAATCAAATTGCCTTGTTGTTTGCAACTTTCGCTGCAGCACTAATTGGTTTAAAAAATGGCTACACATGGAAAAAATTAGAAGATGCAATGATTGAGGGAATTACCTTATCTCTTAGCGCTATTTTAATTCTACTCATGGTGGGGGCACTTATCGGAACTTGGTTATTATCAGGAACGGTTCCGACCTTAATTTATTACGGCTTGCAAATAATCAACCCTAGCTGGTTTTACGCCGCGAGTTGTTTAATTTGTGGCATTGTAGCAATGAGTATTGGTAGTTCGTGGACCACAGCAGCGACTATAGGTGTCGCGTTACTCGGTGTCGCTTCAGGACTGGGTTTAGAGCCGACAGTTACCGCGGGTGCTGTAATATCAGGCGCATATTTTGGCGATAAGCTTAGTCCATTATCTGAAACAACCAATTTAGCACCGGCTGTTGCTGGTGCTGATTTATTTGAACACATTCACCATATGTTATGGACAACTGTTCCAAGCTTTGTGATTGCATTAATCATCTTTGTTTTCATGGGCTTTAACGCGACAGCAGCGGGAGAGGCTGGTCAAATAGACCAAATAACTGCAATTCTTCAGCAAAACTTTAATATTGGTTTAGAAATGTTGGTGCCTTTAATTGTGTTACTAGTCTTAGCAATAAGAAAAATGCCAGCGTTTCCGGCTATTTCTATAGGCGCTGTCATTGGCGCTGTATGGGCATTGTTATTTCAATCTGATTTAATTGCTAGCCAAATAGATATGACCCAAGGTGAATTTGTTGGTTACTTTAAACTGGTTTGGACCACTTTTTTTGACGGTTTTACTATTAGTACCGGTGATACAAAAATGGACTCGTTACTCAGTGGCGGTGGCATGTCAGGCATGCTAACCACGACATGGTTGATCATGACGGCACTTATGTTTGGTGCGATTATGGAAAAAACGGGTCTACTTGATATATTTGTTAAAAGTATTCTTAAAATCGCAAAAAGTACCGGTTCATTAATTGCTTCAACTATTGCTACCTGTATTGGTACCAATATTATCGCAGCAGATCAGTATATTGCTATTGTTGTACCCGGGCGTATGTTTAAAGAAGAATATAAAAAGCGCGGGTTAAAGCCGGTTAATTTGTCACGCACACTAGAAGATGGGGGCACAATTACCAGCCCGCTCATACCATGGAATACCTGTGGTGCGTATATGCAAAGTGTTTTATTAATCAATCCGTTTGATTATGCACTTTATGCATTTTTCAACCTTATAAATCCTTTCTTAGCCGTTATTTATGCTTACTTAGGTATTAAGATACTGCGTATCAAGCCTAAGCAAACGGCTTAATTTAAGTAGCTCCTTTTATCACTAAAAGGGGCTATTTTTTTGGAGTGATCATGACTGAACTACAAAAACCTCAAGCAGAATATTTAAAAGACTATAAAGCCCCCGATTTTTCAATCGAGCATACTGAGCTGACTTTCGACTTACAGCCATTAACGACTCAAGTAAATGCTTTATTAACGCTTAAACGCGTGGGTGATTCAAATGTGCCTCTGGTATTAGATGGTATTGACTTAACTTTGATCTCTTTATCGATTGACGGTGCAGAGCTCACAGATTATAAAATTATAAATCAGCAATTAATCATTAATAATCTGCCTGATGAATGTCAGTTAAGCATAGTGACGCAAACTTCACCGCAAACAAACACATCACTTGAGGGATTGTACTTATCGGGAGGCGCTTATTGTACTCAATGTGAAGCGCAAGGGTTTAGAAAAATAACCTACTACATGGATCGTCCTGATGTACTTTCAACTTTTGATGTCACTATTATTGCCGATACGGCATTTCCGCATTTGCTCTCTAATGGTAACCAAGTGGACAGTGGTGAAACGCAAGATGGACGCCATTTTGTAAAATGGCAAGATCCGTTCAAAAAGCCGAGTTATTTGTTTGCTCTAGTGGCAGGGGGCTTTGATGTTTTACACGATAAATACACTACCCGCAGTGGTAAGGATGTCACCCTAGCGTTATTTGTCGATAAAGGAAACTTACCTAAAACAGAGCATGCTATGACGTCGCTTAAAAAAGCGATGGCTTGGGATGAGTCACGTTTTAATTTAGAGTATGACCTTGATATTTATATGATTGTTGCCGTTGATTTTTTCAATATGGGAGCAATGGAAAATAAAGGGTTAAACATTTTCAACAGCAAATGTGTGCTGGCAAATCAAGAAACGGCAACCGATAAAGATTACCACACCATTGAGTCCATTGTTGGCCACGAGTACTTTCATAACTGGACCGGAAATCGTGTAACTTGTCGTGATTGGTTTCAGCTGTCTTTAAAAGAAGGTTTAACGGTATTTAGAGATCAAGAGTTTAGCAGTGATTTAGGCTCTCGTGCGCTTAATAGAATTGATGCTGTAAAAGTGATGCGTACTCATCAATTTAGCGAAGATGCCGGCCCAATGGCACACCCAATACGCCCAGAAAAAGTCATCGAAATGAATAACTTTTACACCGTTACAGTGTATGACAAAGGGGCTGAAGTTATTCGTATGATGCATACATTGTTGGGTGAGGAAAATTTTCAAAAAGGCATGACACTGTATTTTCAGCGTCATGATGGCCAAGCGGTTACCTGCGATGATTTTGTTGCGGCAATGAGTGATGCATCATCAATTGATTTATCACAATTTAAGCGTTGGTATAATCAGTGTGGGACACCACGTTTAAACGTTACCAAAGCGTATGATGAAAGTGCACAAATCTTCACGCTCACTATAGAGCAACTTGCGCCCCTGAATCAGCCTGATAATGCGATGTTACATATTCCTTTTGCGATTGAACTTTTAGATCAGCAAGGCCAAAGTATTGCATTGCGATACCAAGGTAAAAAGGTTGATAGCGTATTAAATGTTACTCAAGCTAAACAAACATTTCATTTTGATAATATTGAACACAGTCCAACCGCCGTATTGCTAGAAGATTTTTCAGCACCGTGTATTTTGAATCAACAGATCACTGAAGCTGATTTATTACATATTATGCGTTTTGCACGCAGTGACTTTTCACGCTGGGATGCACAACAACAATTGTTTATTGATGCACTCAAGGCAAACGTTATTTCAGCTAGTAATGCACCACTAAGCGATGCCGTTATTGATGCACTTAGGGTGCTAATATCGCAACGAGAGGGTGATTTAGCGCTGATTGCTGAACTCTTAAAACTACCTAGTTTTGATACTTTAGCTGCGGAGTTTGACGTTATTCCGGTTGATGACATTATTACCAATATTGAGCTATTCGAAAAACAAATTGCCAAACAACTACATACTGAGTTTTTAAGTTGTTATCAGGCAATCACCGATGATGGTAGTGTGAGTGCCAAAGCGGTGGCTATTCGCGCTTTAAAACAACTTTGCTTGCACTATTTAGCAAAAACAGACAGTGCTATGGCGGCAAGCTTAATTGAGCAGGCAGCAGCATCAACAAATATGACTAATGTGCTTGGCGCTTTGAGCAGTGTAGTTAAAGCTGCGCACCCATTATCAAATCAATTACTTGCGCATTTTGACAGCCAATGGCGCCATGATGTGCTAGTAATGGATAAATGGTTTGCTTTACAAGCAATGAATAGCGCTGATGATGCCATTGAGAAAATTAAGGCTTTGTATACACATCCATGTTTTGATTTTTCAAATCCGAATCGAGTTCGTGCATTAGTGGGGAGTTTTTCGCACTTTAATACCGCACAATTTCATCGCTTAGATGGTCAAGGTTATACATTACTTGGCGATTTATTAATTAAGCTTAATGCGATTAACCCGCAAAATGCATCACGTATGTTAACGCCGTTTATGTCATGGCGCCGCTATGATGAAACCCGTGCCAGTGCAATGAAAGCGCAATTAGAGCGCCTTTCGAATTTAGAAGGTTTAAGCGATGATTTATTTGAAAAGGTTGAAAAAGCTTTACAATAAATCATGATAGAACATTATTTTTATATAAATTTGAGCTATAACGAGTGCATGGATTATTACCATGGCCGGTATAGCTCAATTCAAGTAACAGCTGATAGCGGCAAAACAATTCGTTTTGCTGCGCATTATCTTCGGCCCTTCATGTCTAGTTTAGGTATTCGTGGTCGGTTTAGACTTATTTTAAGTAATGAAAACAAGTTCATCCGTCTCGAACGAGTAGCCTAGCTGTTGTTTTTTGTGATATAGATATACACAAATATTGCCTTTTTGTTAATTTCGATTTGTTCTATTGTTAATTTACGTGTATAAATTATCTGGTATGACGTCTTACCAATACGTAAACGTTAAACAAATAAAAAACTTATAACTGATTGAAGGCGACCATTTGTAATTTGTTTAATTCGCTTCTATCGTTACGATTACACTAAAAACAATAACTTGATCACACAAAAAATACCCGCGACAGGGGGGAACCAAAATGATAAGAAGATCGCTTTTTGTTAAAAATAAAATAGTACTCGGCTTAACAGCTGCGGCTATCGGTTTATCAGCAGCACAGACACAGGCTGCAACATTTGAGGTAGGCGGTTTTGATATCGCTTTCGACTCTACTTTTTCTTATGGGCAAAGTATTCGCGTAGAAGACCGTGACTTTAACCTCATTGGTAAAAGTAATAACCCATCATTTGATTGGACAGGTTATAACCCAGCAATCAATACAATTTATTCATCTCAAGATGTCTGGGCTCAACCGGGCTCTTACTCAAATAATGGTGATGCAGGCGATTTAAACTTTGATAGCGGCAAAACTTTTTCAAAGCTATTAAAAGGCACGCATGATCTATCAATAAGTAAAGATAACTACGGCTTATTTACTCGTTTTATGTACTTTTATGATTTTGAATTAATGGACGGCGATCGTGCCTACGTTAATCCAACATCTGGTCAGGGTGTAGATCCGTGTGATGATGATGATACTAAAGAGCAAAGCTGTGCTGACATTCGTTTACTTGATGCGTATGTGTGGGCAAACTTTGATTTAAATGAAGGCAAAAACCCGCTTTCTATTCGAGTTGGTCAACAAGTGGTTAACTGGGGGGAAAGTACATTAATCTCTCATGGTATTAACGTAAACCCGGTTGATATTGACCGATTAAAAGCACCTGGTGCTGAACTAAAAGAAGCGTTTATTCCGGTTGGTATGTTGTGGGCCTCATTAGGGCTTACAGAAAACATGACCTTAGAGGGCTTTTATCAGTATCAATGGCATGAAACACGTTTACCTGCAGCAGGGACTTATTTTTCTACCAATGATTTTGCGGCTGAAAACGGTTATCAACAAAATGTACAGCTTGGTTTCACCTCAAACCCTGATATTGACTTAGCGTTTTTAACAGATAACTTGAATAACCTGATGGCAACTTATGGCCAAGTGGCTGCGAGCCAAGGTATTGACCCATCAAGTGCAGCTGGACAACAATTACTGGCCAATATGTACTTAGCGTACCCGACTAAGGTTGCCCTTAAAGGTAAAGGCTATGATGGAAAAACAGAGCCTGATGATGGCGGTCAATATGGTCTGCGCTTAGGTATGTTTTTGCCAGAGTGGAACGATACAGAAGTGGCACTTTACCATGTAAATTATCACAGCCGCCGTCCACTTATTTCGGGCCGCGTATCTAATTTCACGCAAGCATCATTGCAACAAGATTTAGCCATGATTGCCACCACTGAAATTACCTCTGATAACGTCTCTGACTTAAAAGCATTTGCTAAAGCGACAAACGAATACCCTGAAGATATTAAACTATATGGTTTGAGTTTTAATACCTCGCTGGGTGAAACCGCGTTTGCAGGTGAATTCACTTTCCGTGAAGACGAACCACTGCAAATCGATGACGTAGAATTACTTTATGCAGCTATGCCTGAGCAATTAGCTATTGCGGGTTTACGTCCTGAGTTTGCAGGTATTTCGCAAATGAGTAAAGGTGATGCTGCAAGTGTTGTCGGCCCTGGTGAATTAGCCAAAGGTTATATTGAGCGCAATACATCACAATTACAGTTTACGGCAACGCATTTATTTGGCCCGTCATTAGGTGCTGATAGTTGGGCTGTGGTGGGTGAAATTGGTGGTGTTCGTATCAACAATATGCCTGAATACGATGAAATGCGCTTGAATGTGTCAGGTACTGGTCGAAGCGGTATTATGCAAGGCCCTGGTAGTTCAGATTACTCTGCATTACACATGGCGTTATCAAATGGCCCTGAGCAAAAATCGTTTGCTACGGCGTCGTCTTGGGGTTATCGCTTAATTGCCAAAGGTGATTACTTTAATATTTACAATGGTATTAACTTCTCACCTCGTTTTGTGTTCTCGCATGATGTTAATGGTAATACGCCTGATCCAATGTTCTTATTCATTGAAGATCGTAAGTCACTAGGTGCTACTATGAGCTTTAATTACCAAAATGCATGGTCTTTAGATGTAAGTTACAACTCATTTTGGGGTGGTGGCGACACCAACACTTTCTCTGACCGAGATTACGTTTCTTTTAACTTAAAATATTCTATCTAGGGGTAACATTATTATGATTAAAAAACCTACCCTCATTGCTACAGCGTTTTGTAGTTTGTTTGCAAGCCACGCAGCGCTGGCTAAAATTAGCCCAGAAGAAGCTGCGCGCCTTGGTAAAGACCTAAGCCCAATTGGGGCAGAAAAAGCAGCGAATGCAGATGGTTCAATCCCTGCGTGGAACGGCGGTATTACTGCTGCTCCAGCAGGTTATGAACCGGGTATGCACCACTTGGACCCTTATGCAACCGATAAAGTATTATTCACTATTGATAAAAGTAATATTGATAAATACAAAGAAAACTTAAGCCCAGGACAAATCGCGTTATTTGAAGCGTACCCAGATACGTTTAAAATGCCTATTTACAAAACACGTCGTTCAGCATCATACCCACAGTTTGTATACGATGCGACAAAGAAATTTGCTACTACAGCTGAATTAGTTGAAGGCGGTAACGGCATTAAGAACACAGCAATTGGTATTCCATTTCCAATTCCTAAAACAGGTTTAGAAGCAATTTGGAACCATTTACTGCGTTATCGTGGCCAGTCTATTGAGCGTTTTGGTGGTCAGGCAGCACCGACGGCATCGGGTTCATATAACTATGTTGGTTTTGATGAGCAACTATTAGTTAAATATTCTGATCCAAGTGCAACGCCGGCTGAACTACAAGACTCTAATATTTTGTTTAAGTTTAAACAGCAAGTGACAGAGCCAGCACGTTTGGCAGGTACGGCATTGTTAGTACATGAAACTATGGATCAAATATTAACACCACGTCAAGCGTGGACGTATAATTCAGGTCAGCGTCGTGTTCGTCGTGCACCTAATGTAGCGTATGATGCTCCGGGTACAGCAGCAGATAGCTTACGTACTACTGATGATTTTGACATGTTTAACGGCTCACCAAATCGTTATAACTGGACGCTAAAAGGCAAGCAAGAGCTTTACATCCCATACAATAGCTACAAGCTTCATAGTGATAAGCTAACCTATGATGATATTTTAAAGCCGGGCCACATCAACCCAGAGCATACACGTTATGAAAAACACCGTGTGTGGGTTGTTGAAGCAAACTTAAAAGATGACACGCGCCATATTTATAAAAAACGTGTGTTCTACATTGATGAAGACAGCTGGCAAGTACATGTTACCGATATTTACGATAATCGCGACCAACTGTATCGTGTAGCAATAGCTTATGGCCTTAACTACTACGAAGTACCGACTCAGTGGAGTACGCTTGAGGTTTACCACGACCTTAACTCACGTCGCTACTTAGCCATTGGTTTAGATAACCAAGAAAAGATGTATGATTTTTCTCAGTCATTTAATGATAATGAGTTCACATCGAGCGCTTTACGTCGCGCTGGCAGATAGTATAAAAGCAGGCACCTAGTTTCCTAGGTGCCTTTTTTCTTTCACATCGCGTTTGTCTATTAACGCACAGGTTTTCCTCTTTATAACAGACAAACAAATCCTCAGTTCAAGGCGAATTTAATTTATGAAGTATTTGGTTTATGCCAGCCTGATCCTAAGCGGTGCGAGTTTTGCACAAGACGCACCTTTAAGTGCGATTAGCGCGATTAATGCAGATAAAGCACTCCTTACCGATATCACACAAACCTCAGCAGGGCTCATTGCTGTGGGTAAACACGGTACGGTCATTAAAAGTGTTGATGGTAACAATTGGCAACAAGCACAATCAGTGCCTACACAAGTATTACTAACGGCGGTTGAATTTACTAATGATTCTCGCGGCTGGGCATGTGGACATGACGCCACAATTATAAATACCACCGACGGTGGTGAAAACTGGCAGTTACAACAAGCAAAGCCCTCACTTGATAAACCCTGTTTAGATATTTATTTTAAAGACGATTTACATGGTTATGCGGTTGGCGCCTACGGTATGTTTTATCAAACCAGTGATGGCGGCGAACATTGGCAAAAACGGTTTTTAGATTCACTGTTATTTAGTGAAGATAGAGCGTACTTAAACGATTTAAAAGAAACCGATCCCGAAGGGTATGAAATAGAAACTTCGTCTATTTTGCCACATTTTAACCGCATAGAACCGACTAGCACGGGTTTAATGCTGGTCGGTGAGATGGGCTTAATGGCAAAAAGTGATGACGATGGCCAAACTTGGCAACGTTTAGATGAAATTTACCCTGGCTCGTTTTTTGGTTTTGCTTCTGATTCATCGCAACAAATCGTCGCAGGGCTACGCGGTAATATTTTCGTAAATAAAACCGACAGTGGACAATGGCAGCATTTAGAAAATGACAAAACCGCCACTATTAATAGCATTATCAACTACAACAATAAACAATGGCTATTACTGGCTAATAGCGGTGTTATTTTTCATCTAAAAGATGATGAGTTGTCATACGAGCAATTGGCCGATGGTAAGGCAATACTTGATGGTGTAATTGTTAAAGATAGACTTATTCTGGCGACAGAAAATGGCATTAAAGTGAAGGAGTTGACCCCTTAATGCAAGCAATTTTAGATTTTTTAGAAAAAGCGATTTTTAGACACCGCTTAGTGGTGCTCATAAGTTTTGTGTTGATCACCTGTTTATTGGTTTTTAAAGCAACACAGATTCAACTTGATGCGTCATTTAATAAAAATATCCCGCTCAATCATGAATACATGAAGGTATACACTAAACATGAGAAACAGTTTGGTGGTGCAAATAGTATTTTAATTTCTGTATGTGACGACAGCGGAGATATTTTTAACCCTGAATTTTTTACTCAATTAAAAGCAGTGCACGATCAGCTTTATTTTATTCCTGGGGTAAATCGTCCTTTAGTAAATTCTATCTTTTCACCCAGTGCCCGTTTTGTTGAAGTCGTTGAAGACGGTTTTGCCGGTGGCCCTATCATTCCAGCTAACTTTAAAGCAGACAAGCAAGGGTTAGGCGTTGTAAAAGAAAATATTGAAAAGGCAAAAGTAGTTGGTCGTATGATAGCAAGCGATTATTCGTGTGCCATGGTCACCGCCCAACTGTTAGAGACTGATCCGCAAACACAAGAAAAATTAGACACCCTTGCGTTTGCAAAAAAATTAGAAACCGAAATTCGTGAGCCTCTAAGTACTGATAATATCAGTATTCATATTATCGGTTTTGCAAAAATGGCTGGCGATATCGCTGAAGGTGCAAAAGGGGTTGTTTTATTTTTTGCCATCGCGATTGCGTTTACTTTTGTCATGGTATGGCTATTTTGTGGCAGCTTAAAACTTACTATCTTACCGATTGTGTGTTCAATTATTGCGGTAATTTGGCAGTTAGGATTGCTTTCTAGCTTAGGCTTCGGTCTTGATCCTATGTCTATCTTAGTGCCCTTTTTAGTCTTCGCTATTGGCGTAAGCCACGGTGTGCAGATGATTAATGCCATTGGTAAAAAGGTTGCTGAAGGTAAGTCTACAGCAATATGTTGCCAATCAAGCTTTAGGGCTTTACTTGTGCCTGGCGGGATTGCGTTGTTATCTGATACGGTTGGCTTTTTAACCCTATTAACCATTGATATCGGTATTATTCGTGAACTTGCTATTACTGCGAGTTTAGGTGTGGCAGTGATTATATTTACTAATCTGATTTTGTTGCCAGTGTGGGCGTCGTATATGCGCTTTGAAAACAGCATCCATATTCAATCAGGTGATGCTAATAAACCGAACATACTCGATGCAATGCGCGATTTGTTGGTTAAAGCAACCGACCCAAAAACAGCAAAAATCATTATTGGTTTCACTCTGGTTTTATTTGCACTGGGCTATTGGCAAGCAGACAAAATGCGTATTGGTGATTTACATGCTGGGGCACCATCATTGCACCAAGATGCACGTTACAACCAAGATACTTTCTTAATATCGGACAAATACACTATTTCTTCGGATATTTTAAAAGTCATTGTGGAAGCATATCCTGCTGCGTGTACCGAGCATGACGTCATGGAGCGTATATCGCGCTTTCAGTATAAGGTTGAAAATTTAGCTGGTGTACAATCAGCGGTCAGCCTAAGTTCAGTGGCACAATCAGTCAATGCCGGTTACAACGAGGGCAATTTAAAGTGGCAAAGTTTGCCGCGCAATTCTGCCAGCTTAGTGCAATCAACGTCGCGTGTGGAAACAAGCACAGGGTTATTAAACGGTGATTGCTCGGTAATGCCGGTGATTATATTTTTAGACGATCACAAAGCACAAACAATTGATAACGTGATTGCAAAAGTAAAACAATTTGCTGATGAAGAGGGCACAGATAAACTTGCCTTTAAATTAGCGTCAGGGCCAGTTGGTGTTATGGCTGCAACGAATGAGTCTGTTTCAGCAGCGCAAATACCTATGATGTTGTATGTATACGGTGCGGTTATTATTTTATGCTTACTTAGTTTTAAGAGTGTAAAAGCAACAATTGCGGTGGTATTACCCTTGTACATAGTATCAACCCTTGCACAAGCACTGATGGTACAGCTTGAGATTGGTCTGACTGTTTCAACGTTACCAGTGATTGCTCTGGGTGTAGGTATTGGTGTTGATTACGGTATTTATATTTTGTCATCGATGATGGGGCAGTTAAAACAAAACGTACCATTGAGTATTGCTTATCGTAATGCATTAGTTGAACGTGGTAGTGCGGTGTTATTTACCGGTATTACATTAGCGATTGGTGTAAGTACGTGGATTTTTTCTGATTTGAAGTTCCAAGTTGATATGGGAATTCTGCTTACCTTCATGTTTTTAGTAAATATGTTGGGCGCAGTGTTACTTTTACCTGCAATTGGCAGCTTGCTCTGGACTGACCAGAAAAAATAAGGTGAATAAATTTGCTCCAAAATGGCCAGTAATGGTCATTTATATCTATATTTTGTGAATAGATGACCAAATAGCTGAAATGCTTAAAATGTTTTCATCGAAAAGGCTGTTTATTAGTTTCAAAAGGGTTAGAATTTAACTGACTCCACGCTAATAAATGGCTGTACAAATACTCTGCTAAACTAGCAGTGATAGATTAAGGAACATACAATGACACGAAATGAAGGCCAAGCCTCGGTTATTTTAGATAACGTCTGTAAGCTTATCCAGAAAAAAGTTCGCGCTGATAATGTGTTACTCGTTGAGAAATTCGCCAAAGCCTTGTACAGCAATATGTCTAAAGAGGATTTGGCAAATCGCAACGACAGTGACTTATATGGTGCTGCACTTAGCCTTTGGAATTCGCTAGAAAAAAATACATCAGATGACGCAGTTATTCGCGTTTTCAACCCTGAAGTGGCAAAAGATGGCTGGCAGTCATCGCATACCATTGTAGAGATCATTGCTAAAGATATGCCATTTTTAGTTGACTCTGTGCGTATGGCCATGACACGAGAAAACATTGCCTCTCACTTACTTCTACATAGCCCACTGAAAATTCAACGTGATAAAAACGATAATATATCAGGGTTATCAAGCTTAAAAGCAGAGCAAGAATCAACATCAACAAAAACAGTATTCTTCATAGAAATTGACCGTCAAACAGATGCTACTGTTATTGAGTCTTTCAAAAAAGAACTTGAATCTGTACTCGTTGATGTATCGGTTGCGGTTGAAGATTGGCAGCCTATTCGCGAAAAACTAATCGCAGTTAGCAAAAGCTTGCCTAAAAGCCACAAAGATAAAAATGATAACGAAATAAATGAAACCGTTGAGTTCTTAGATTGGCTAGTAAAAGACAACTTTACATTAATGGGTTACCGCCAATATGAGCTCTCGCCAGTCCAAGGTGATTATCAATTAAAAGGTAAAATGGATACCAGCTTAGGGTTAATGAAAAACTCGGATGCTGAGCACACACGTTTACTTTCTGAGTTACCTGAAGTGGCTCGTCAAGAAGCACGTAGTAGCAACTTATTAATTTTAACGAAAACCAATTCATTATCTCGAGTTCATCGCCCAGCCTATATTGATTATGTGGGTGTTAAGCGTTTTGATGACAAAGGTAATGTGATTGGTGAAGACCGTTTTATAGGTTTATTCTCATCTAACTTTTATAATAACAGCGCTGCTGATGTCCCAGTTCTTAAAAGCAAGATTAATCGCATTATGGATATGTGTGATTTTGCTAAGGGTACACATGCATACAAAGCGGTATTAAACATCTTAGAAACCTACCCACGTGACGAATTAGTGCAAGCTCGCGAACATGAGCTACTTGAAGTTGCTATGGGCGTGTTACAAATTCAAGAACGCGATATGTGTCGTTTATTTGTTCGCAAAGATGCATACGGTCGCTTCCTATCTTGTATGGTGTATGTACCACGTGAACGTTATAACACGGCGCTGCGCCGCGAAACGCAGGCTATTTTAGCGAATGCATTTAATTCTGACGTTAAAGTCGAATTTACTACCTATTTCTCAGAGTCAACACTGGCGCGTACTCATTACACCGTTCGTGTGACCGATAACAATATTGAATATAACGTGAAAGACATAGAAAATAATCTAATAGAAGCCGCTCGTACCTGGGAAGATAAACTCCAATCAGCCTTACTCGAATCTGCTGGTGAAGCACGTGGTAACGAATTAAACCGTAAATACTGCAACGCTTTTGCACGTTCATATAAAGAAGAAGTACTACCAAGTGCCGCTGTTGTTGATATTGAAAAGCTAGAAATGCTAAACGATGACAACAAACTTGAGATGTTGTTTTATCGTCCACAAGAAGAGGCGAGCAGCAATATTGTTCGTTTAAGCTTATTCCACAAAGATGAGCCAATTCACTTATCAGATGTGATGCCAATGCTGGAAAACTTTGGTTTACGTGTTGTAGGTGAAACACCTTACTCAGTTAAAACCAGTGATGGTGGCATTAATTGGATCATGGACTTCTCAATGCTGATTGATAGCAAAGGGATGGCCGATTTTGATAAAATTTCCGCACGTTTTCGTGCCGCACTAACCAGTGTGTGGGCAAATCGTTTAGAAAACGATGGTTTTAACCGTTTAGTGTTAATGGGTGGGTTAACCGGTCGCGAAGCATCAATTTTACGTGCGTACGCTAAATACATGCGCCAAATTGGGGTTACTTTCTCGCAAACGTACATCGAAAGCACCTTTGCTAATTACCCACACATCGCGGCTAAAATCGTTAATTTATTTGCTAAAAAATTCTCAGTTAAAAGTCCTGCAAGTGCTAAAACACTTGAAAAACTAGGCTTAGAAATTTATGCAGAGTTAGAAAACGTAGCGAATCTTGATGATGACCGTATTATCCGTTTATACGTTGATATGATTGTTGCAACGCTGCGTACAAACTACTTCCAAAAAGATGGTGAAGGTAAGTTTAAGTCATATATTTCACTTAAAATTCAACCAAGTTTAATTCCAGAAGTACCACTGCCTGTTCCTGCGTTTGAGATTTTCGTTTACTCGCCGCGTGTTGAAGGTGTGCATTTACGCTTTGGTAAAGTTGCGCGTGGCGGCCTTCGTTGGTCAGACCGTCGTGAAGACTTCCGTACTGAAGTTTTGGGCTTGGTAAAAGCGCAGCAGGTTAAAAATACCGTAATTGTACCGGTTGGTTCAAAAGGTGGCTTTGTATGTAAACAACTACCTAGTGAGCGCGAAGCGTTTATCAAAGAAGGCCAAGAATGTTACAAAATCTTCATTCGTGGCTTATTAGATATCACAGATAATATTGAGCGTGGCGAAGTTGTACCTGCTGTTGATGTTACTCGTCATGATGAAGACGATGCATACCTAGTGGTTGCAGCGGACAAAGGAACTGCGACTTTCTCTGATATTGCGAACGGTATCGCAATCGAATATAACTTCTGGCTAGGTGATGCGTTTGCATCAGGTGGTTCAGTAGGTTACGACCATAAGAAAATGGGTATTACTGCCCGTGGTGCATGGGAGTCTGTTAAGCGCCATTTCCGTGAAATGGATATTAACTGTCAAACCACAGACTTTACTGCCGTTGCCATTGGTGACATGGCCGGTGATGTATTTGGTAATGGTATGTTGTTATCAAAGCACATTCGTTTGCAAGTGGCGTTTAACCACTTACATATTTTTGTGGATCCAAACCCCGATGCAGCTGCTTCTTACCCAGAGCGCGAGCGTTTATTTAATTTACCACGTTCATCATGGGAAGATTACAACAAAGAGTTAATTTCAAGCGGCGGTGGTGTGTTCTCTCGTGCAGCCAAGTCGATTACGCTAAGCCCAGAAATGAAAAAAATGTTGGGCACTAAAAAAGCCAGCATGACGCCTAATGAATTGATCAAAGCCTCACTTATGATGGAGTTTGATTTATTGTGGAATGGCGGTATTGGTACATACATTAAGCACTCTAAAGAAACAGATGCGGATGTAGGGGACCGTGCAAACGATGCACTGCGCATTAATGGTAAAGACCTTGGCGCTAAAGTCTTTGGCGAAGGCGGTAACTTAGGGGCAACCCAGTTAGGTCGTATTGAATTTGCTGCTAAAGGTGGCCGTGTAAATACTGACTTTATCGATAACGTAGGCGGTGTTGCGTGTTCAGATAACGAAGTAAACATTAAAATCTTACTTAATGGTTTAGTTGCCGAAGGTGATTTAACACGTAAGCAACGTGATGAGTTACTTTACTCAATGACCGACGAAGTATCTGAATTAGTGCTTAAAGACTGTTATCGTCAAACACACACTTTATCGATTACCCAATCGAAAGGGACCTCAACGCTTAAAGAAAAAATTCGTTTTATTCATGCGCTTGAAAAAGAGGGCAAGTTAGACCGTGCGATTGAGTTTATTCCGACGGATGAGGAGTTAGCAGAGCGTGCTGCCGCAGGCAGAGATTTAACACGTCCTGAGCTTTCAGTGTTGGTCTCTTATGCGAAAATGGTTCTTAAAGAGTCATTAGTAACCGACGAAATTACCGAAAACCCTTACTATCGTCAGTTATTGGTTAAATCATTCCCACGTCCATTACGTGAGAAGTTTAACGATGCTATGAATAATCACCCACTACGCAAAGAGATCATTGCCACTAAGTTAGCAAATAATATTGTTAACGATATGGGCTTAAACTTTATGGTGCGTATGAATGAAGAAACAGGTGCAAACGAAGCTGAGATTGCATTATGTTATTCAATCGCAAGTGAAATATTCCAAATGCGTGACACTTGGTTATCAATTAGTGACTTAGATAACAAGATACCGTCTAACGTACAAACAGAAATGTTGTACCAGTTACGTCGTACTGTTCGTCGTGCAACTCGTTGGTTCTTACGTCACCGTACGAAAGCACAAACAATTGAGCAATCAATTGAAGCATTTGCACCAACGTTTGCCGATTTAAGTGAAAACTTAACTAAATACATCGTGAAAACAGAAAGCGATCGTATAGAAAGTGCACGTGAAGAGCTAACGCAAAGCGGTGTTCCGGTTGAGATTGCTCAGCGTATTGTATCGTTATCAAGCTTGTTCTCTGTAATGGACTTGACACAAATTGCGCAAAACTCTAATCGTAAAATCGATATGGTATCGCACACTTACTTCAAACTTGGTGCGCAAATGGGGCTACATTGGTTCTTAGACCAAATTACTAATCAACCTGTTTCAAACCATTGGCAAGCACTTGCGCGTGCTTCATATCGTGAAGAGTTAGATTGGCAACAACGTACATTATCTGAAGTAGTGTTAAACAGCTTTGAAGGTGATAGTAGTGATGTTGATGGCCAAATTGAACAGTGGATGGATAGCCAAGATCTGTTATTACAGCGCTGGAAACAAATGCTAACTGAATTTAAAACATCGCAAAGTCATGACTTTGCAAAATTCTCAGTTGCACTTAGAGAGCTTATGTTACTAGGCCACAACTGTGATACCTCTGCAAAGTAATAAACTGCAACTGATTAAAATTAATCGTTAAACAGTTTTTTGTTATATAATACCTCAGCCTTGTCTGAGGTATTTTTTTGTCTACAACTTTAAGAGGATTATATTCATGTTTTACGATTTAGCTCGCCGTTTTATGTTTACCCGTGATGCGGAGTGGGCCCATGATTTTGCTCTTAATAACTTACGTCGCTTTGCTAATACACCGTTAAGTGCCGCGTGGTCACAAAGCGTGGCAAATAAGCCTGTGAACTTTTTAGGCCTCGAATTTAAAAATCCCGTAGGGCTTGCCGCTGGTCTTGATAAAAATGCCGAGTGTATTGATGCATTCGCCCAAATGGGGTTTGGTTTTGTTGAAGTGGGTACAGTAACACCGCGTCCTCAAGCGGGTAACGATAAGCCTCGTATGTTTAGATTGCCACAGTCGAATGCAATTATTAATCGCATGGGCTTTAATAATAAAGGCGTTGATAATCTAGTAAATAACGTAAAAGCAGCAAAGTATGATGGCATTTTAGGTATTAATATTGGTAAAAATAAAGATACGCCGAATGAACAAGGCAAAGATGATTACATTCACTGTATACGAAAAGTGTTTGAGTATGCATCTTACATAACCGTCAATATTTCATCACCTAACACACCAGGATTGCGTGACTTACAATATGGCGCAGCATTAGATGACCTATTGCAAAGTTTAAAAAATGAACAGTTAGATTTAATTGCCAAGCATAATAAAAATGTACCTATGCTGGTTAAAATTGCGCCAGACTTAGATCCTATTCAAATTGAACAAGTGAGCGAATCATTATTAACGAATAAAATTGATGGTGTGATTGCCACAAATACCACCCTTGAGCGTAGCCTAGTGCAAGGTCAGCAGTATGCTGATGAAGCAGGGGGGTTATCGGGTGCTCCGGTAAGAGAGCGTTCAACTCATATTGTTTCTGAACTAAAACGTTTAACTAATAATCAATTACCTATCATTGGTGTAGGCGGTATTGATGACGTTCAATCGGCTAAAGAGAAGATGAACGCAGGGGCTGATTTGATTCAAGTTTACACTGGATTTATTTATAAAGGACCACAATTGGTCAAGTCGATCATTAACGACTTATAAGGATCAGTTATGTAAGCTTTTGATCGTTCGATAAATGTTCTAAAAAGACGTTTTAAAAATGGTCAAAAGCAGCTATACTCTAAGCTTATTGTCTTATTTTATTTTTTTAAGTACTAAGTAGGGAGGAGCAAATGTTACAAGCGTCAAAGCAATGGCAGTGGATAGCGTGTGCTGAAAAAAACCGCTTACTGCTTGATTTAAATGACGATATGCAACTATGCACCCCTTATAAATTAAGGCAATTAACAGATTGCACCTTTAAAAACCCTTACTTTAGTTTAGAAGACGCCGCTTTTTATGAGCAGGTATATTATTACCTCGAGCAGTTTAACTTATGGAATCCTGCGCAATTATGTCAAATAGCGCTCAATGCCACCGCGGTTAAGTTTCAATTAAAGCCCGTTTTAGCTAAAAGTTGGTTTTTTAAACCCTACACGGGTACAAGACCTAGTACTGAAGCCGTTATCAACTTGAGCTCTGAATCTCAAACTGGCGAGTTTTTAATTGTGGAGCATTGCCCTGATGCTTCTGTGTGTATTAATTTAAGCGAAACCTTTGCGCTTGACGATAATTTATCACTCTCACAGTTTGAAGTGATCCGCGTATTAAACAACCGTGTTCACCCGCTTATTATCTCACAGTACGATAGTCAAACCGCTTAATCTAATTTAGTTTTCCCACCGTGTTTATGGCGTATTTGTACGCAAACCTATGTTATAATCCCGCGCAATTAGCTATTAAGGGTTTTTACTTTGCAATTTATCGCACTTACTTCTATCGGAATCGAAAATTTATTGGTTGATGAACTTACAGAGCTTGGCGCTACGGTGTCAAAACAAACTGTGGGTTCTGTTCGCTTTGAGGCTGACTCATTGCTAGCGCAAAAGGTGTGTTTATCAACACGCTTTGCTACGCGTGTACTTATGCTTATTGAAGAAAAAGAAGGCGTAAATGACAAAGACAGCTTGTATAAATTTGCACGCTTGCAACCTTGGCAAGAGTGGTTTGGCCCTACGCAAACCTTTGCTGTTGATTTTAACGGCACCAATGACTCGCTTAAAAATACACAGTTTTCAGGCTTAGTGATTAAAGATGCGATTGTTGATTATTTTAATGATCTGTATGAACAGCGCCCAAATGTTGATAAGCAAGATGCCAATGTACGAGTGGTTGCACGTTTAAATCGCCATGGTGTTTCACTTTATATTGATTACTCTGGCCCGCGTTTATCAGAGCGTGGTTACCGTCAAGGTCAAGGTAAAGCACCAATTAAAGAACATTTAGCTGCAGCGATTATTAAGCGCAGTGGCTGGCTTGAAAATGTTAATCAGCCTTTATTTGATCCCTGTTGTGGTGCTGGTACTATTTTAATTGAAGCCGCTGGAATGGCGCGTAATGAAGCGCCAGGTCTATTTCGTGAAGGCTTTGCGTTTGAACGTTTACCTAGCTTTAGAGTAGCAAAGTTTAAAGAACTAAAAGAGCAGCTTTTAGCAAATATTACCGATCCTAAATTGTGGTTGATTGGCCATGATTACGACGCAAATGTCCTTGATAAAGCCATTGCCAATGCGCAGCGCGCAGAACTTGATACGGTAATTAAGTTTAAACAAAGCGATGCAACTAAATTGACTGCGGTTGCTAAATTGCCGGGTGTTGTTATTTCTAATTTACCTTATGGTGAGCGAATTGGCTCTATGGCTGAGCTGGTTAACTTACATCGCAGTTTAGGTGTTGGCTTTAAAAAACACTTCAACCACTGGAAACTAGCTTTATTAGGCATGGATGAAAGCTTGTTTAAACTGCTTAAATTGGTGAAGCAAAAACGTTATAAATTTAAAAATGGTCCACTTGATGTTGAATTAAACTTGTATCAACTTGATGACAAGCAAGTGAGTCTTACCACGGATGACAAACCGGCTTTAAACTTTGAAGGCTCGATGGCATTTGCTAATCGCCTGAAAAAGAACAAGCAAGGCTTAAAAAATTGGCTTAAACAAAATCAAGTACATGCCTATCGCGTGTATGATGCGGATATTCCTGAATATAACGTTGCGGTTGATATTTATGGTGATTCAGCGGTTATTTTTGAATACGCAGCACCAAAAGAAATTGATGAAAAAACCTCAGAAAAACGCTTGCAAGATGTTATTAGCTTAACAGCGCAACAACTGGATATTGCACCTGAAAACATTGCGGTAAAAGTACGTAAAAAGCAAAAAGGTGAAGAACAATATACCCCGATGGCTAAGCAAAACAGAACCATGGTGGTAGAGGAGTTTGGTGCTAAGTTTAAAGTTAACTTATTTGATTACTTAGACACCGGACTATTTTTAGATCACCGTCTTGCGCGTCGTTACATTCAAGAAAATGCAAAAGATAAACGCTTTTTAAATTTGTTTGCCTACACGGGAACAGCGTCGGTTCATGCTGCATTAGGCGGTGCAAAAGCAATTACTACCGTTGATTTATCTAAAACCTACCTAAAATGGGGGCAAGATAACTTTGCACTTAACGATATTAGCAATACACGTTATCGGTTTGAGCAAGCCGACTGTTTAAAATGGCTAGAGCATGCACAAGGCCAATACGACTTGATCTTTTTAGACCCTCCAACATTCTCTAACTCTAAGCGAATGAAAGATGCGTTTGATGTACAAAATGATCACATTAAGCTGTTAACTTGGGTTAAAAAAATATTGAGCCCATCGGGTACGCTTATATTTTCTAACAATAAACGCGGCTTTGTGATGGACGAAGTAGGGTTAATGGGCTTAGGCTTAAAAGCGGAAAATATTTCAGAAAAAACCTTATCTCCCGATTTTAAACGTAATAAAAAAATTCATAATAGCTGGTTAATTAAACATGGCTAAGTGGGTTTTATATCACACAGACGGTTGCCACTTGTGTGAGCAAGCAGAGCAACTGTTAAAACCGTTACTTTCATCAGCTGATGAATTACAACTTATTGATATTATGAGCGATGACTCATTAATTTTAGAGTATCAAATCAGTATTCCGGTTTTAAAAAATCAACAAGGTCAGCAATTGTTTTGGCCATTTACTGCACCTCAGGCGCAGCAGTTTTTAGCGCAAGCAGAATAAGAGTAAAGATTAATTATGGATTTAATTAGAATTTCAAAAGCACAATTAGCCTACGGTACGCACCCATTATTAGATAATGCCGATGCGGTTATAGAAAGCGGTGAACGTGTGTGTATTGTAGGGCGTAACGGTGCAGGAAAATCAACGCTTTTAAAAGTACTCGACGGTCAAGTAATACTTGATGATGGCGAAATAAACCAAGTTGGTAGTTTAAAAATATCGCGTTTAGAGCAAGATCCACCTAAAGGGGCAAGTGGCACTGTATTTGATTATGTTGCCCAAGGTATGCCCGAAATTGCTAACTTACTTATTGACTTTCATCATGTAAGCACACAATTGCAAACAGATTGTACTGATCAGTTACTCAACCAACTAGAGCACTTATCAAATAAGTTAGAAGCAGCAGATGGCTGGCGTTTTGATAGCCGAATTCAACTTGTACTTACTCAATTAGAGCTAACTCCTGATGCGAAACTTGAGTCGCTCTCAGGTGGTTGGTTACGTAAAGTTGCATTAGCGCGTGCTTTAGTGAGTGAGCCTGATTTATTACTGCTCGATGAGCCTACTAACCACTTGGATATGACAAGTGTAATGTGGTTAGAGCAATTCCTAAAAGAATTTAAAGGCGGTATTGTATTTATATCGCATGACCGTGCATTTATTCGAGCTGTTGCTACACGTATTTTAGATTTAGATCGCGGTAAACTAATTTCTTACCCTGGTGATTATGCAACTTACTTAGAACAAAAAGCGCATGATTTAAAAGTAGAAGAAACACAAAATGCATTGTTTGATAAACGCTTAGCGGAAGAAGAAGCATGGATCCGCCAAGGTGTTAAAGCCCGTCGAACCCGTAATGAAGGCCGTGTTCGTGAGCTGAAACAATTACGTAATGAACGTAAACAACGTGTGGAACAAGTAGGTAAAACTGATTTCAATATCGAAACAGCGGATCGTTCAGGTAAACTAGTATTTGAAGCTAAACACTTAAATCATGCATTTAAAGACAAAGTGATAGCTGATGATTTCTCTACCTTAGTGATGCGTGGCGATCGTATTGGTTTGGTGGGGCCTAATGGTATTGGTAAAACAACGCTATTAAAATTATTGTTTGGTGATTTAAAAGCAGACAGTGGTGAAATAAAGCAAGGTGTTAACTTAGAGTTTGCATATTTCGATCAGTACCGTGAGAAGCTTGATGAAGAAGCGACCGTTCAAGATAACGTTGCTGAAGGTAAGCAAGAAGTGATGATGGGCGGACGCTCACGTCACGTGTTAGGCTATTTACAAGACTTTTTATTTCCGCCAGCACGTGCTCGTACACCGGTAAAAGCACTTTCAGGTGGTGAGAAAAACAGGTTGTTATTAGCCAAGTTATTTTTGAAACCTTCAAATATATTAGTGCTCGATGAGCCTACCAATGACTTAGATATAGAAACATTAGAGCTCCTTGAGGATATTATTAACCAATATCAAGGTACTGTGCTTATAGTAAGCCACGACCGAGAGTTTATTGATAATACCTGTTCGAGTGTTTGGGCATTTGAAGGTAACGGCAAAGTCACTGATATAGTTGGTGGCTACAGTGATTATGAAGCGTATACCAACTATTTGGCAGAGCAGCACAAAGAGTTGCAAAAGCAGCCAGTCAAAAAAGTTGAAAAAACAGAGCCAACGCCAGTTAAAAGCAATAACAAAGCAAATAAACTCTCTTACAAATTAAAACTTGAACTAGAGCAACTACCTAATAAAATGGAGCAACTTGAAGCTGAACTTGAAAAACAACAAGAACGAGTAAGCCATGAAGATTTTTTCAAGCAAGACAGTGATATAACAGCCAAGGAATTGAACCATTTAGCCCAACTTGAGTCTGACCTTGAAGCCGCTTTTGAGCGTTGGGAAGAACTTGAAGAATTAAAGAATCAGTAGTAAGGAATAAAATGAAATATAAATTACTCGCGGCCAGTGTTTTAGCCACACTGAGTACATCGGCATTAAGTGCTACCTATGCGTTAACGGAGTTAGGTAACTTTGAAAACGCAAAACATACTTATGTTACCGATGTGAGTGAAAACGGACATGTCATTGGGCTTGCTAATGGCTTATATAATATCCCAATTGATATTAGTTATATTGATTTTACCGATAGTTTAATTAAGAACGCTTATACTAATGAAGTAAATTCATTTGAACTAAGTGACAAAGAAATTACGTTTACACTTGATGACATCGAAAACAACGACGCTATTTATACCAATGCTGATGCGCATACTTTTATGGTTCGTTTTTTGTCAAACTTATCTGCTAACTTTGAATATCAAAAAATTAGCTCAATTGTTGCTACAAATTACAACAGTGGTGTAATTACAGAGCAATCTTTGTTTGATGTGGCTTCGGTTGATTATGATGGATTAACGCGCTCGACTAGCAACTTTTATAATGCAGTTGCACAGGACGGTACGACCGTAGGTTGGGGCAGTGCACCGTTTGATAAAATCACTTTTACACCAGATGGTGAAACTGAAGAAGAAACTTGGTTTACCCGAGAGTTTATAGAACGTGGTATTTTAATTTCTGAAGGCGGTGTAGAAGTGCCGCTTGTTCCAGAATTTACTGAACATGGTGGGACGAGTAAAGCGTCTGATATTGTTGCCACTGACACGGGTTACGTTGTTGTTGGTAATGTATCAGTGAGTATCCCTACAGAGAGACAAACCTTAATTGCTGATAATTGTGATGGTCTTGATGAACCTGTAATGACGTGTATTGAATCAATTAATAGTCGTAACACACGTGGTTTATTTAATAAAACAGCGGTTAAGTGGACACTAGACAGTGCCTATAATGTAACCTCAACAGAATTGTTAGGTTTAGCGCTGACACCAAAAGAAGATGAAGACAGTAACCCATTTATTAGTAATGCATTAGCGGTTAATAAAAATGGCGTTGCGGCCGGTTTTTCTAATACCCGTTACTTTGATAGAGATTCCACAATCTTAACGATGCCAGCTTACTTTAAAGATGGTGAAGTGGTCGATTTTATTGAACAGCGAGATGACTGGCAAAGTGGTAAAGCATTTGCTATCAACGATAATGATATTGTTGTAGGTTATGCGACCAAGCGAATAGAAGGCACGCTAAGAAACAAACTTTTTTACCATGATATAAATACAAACACGACCGTGTTTCCTGAAGGTTACTTTATAAGCTCAAGCTCATATGCAAATGACATTAATAATCAAGGCTACATTGTTGGTGAAGGTGAAATTGGAGAATCAGATAATTCACGTCGTTCAGAAGCCTTTATTTATAAAATTGGCGATGACAAGATCACTAACCTAAATAAATTGCTGCCTTGTTATGACAGTGATGGTGAAACCAGTTTCAGCTATAAAATGGTAGAAGCTAAATCGATTAATGAAAACAACGAAGTATTTGGTGTTGCAACTAAAACAGTTGAAAAACGAAATTCATTGGGCGGAGTTGTTACCGATGTAAATGGTAATATTGAGTATGAAAGTATAGCCGTTGCGGTAAAACTTTCGCCTATCCCTAATGGTGAAGTTGAGAATTGTAAAGCCCCAGATGCTGAATTTTACGAACGCAGTTCAGCGAGCTTTTCTTGGTTTGGTTTATTATTACTACCACTTGTTGGATTAAGACGTGTATTTAGATTTTAAATGAGCTTAAATCGTTAAACAGAACGACTAAAAAACCCAACTTGTTAAGTTGGGTTTTTTTTGTCTATAGTAATGTAAGCATTTAAAGGAAGAGAGGCTAATTATTTCTCATTCCCCATGCCCGCCTTACAGAGCGGCGCCAAATTAGATCTATTCCAAAGTAGCCAATAACACTGGCGATAGAGGCGCATACCAAAGAACCGACTAAGAATGCAGGGCCAATTGTCGTTAAGCTTTCTATAAACCATGCCCAACTGGCTTCGAACGCAAAGTGTTGTTTTGGTTGATTAAGTACTAATGTACCAACAAGGTAGGAGCCGTAAAAAATTGGCGGCATAGTCAGTGGATTAGTGATCCATACTAGCGCAACAGAAATGGGTAAATTAACTCTCAAAATTATCGCTGCGGCAGCCGCGAGCACCATTTGAAAAGGAACAGGGATGAAAGCAAAAAAGAGCCCAACAGCAAAAGCACCTCGTGCCGAACGTCTATTTAAATGCCAAAGGTTAGCATCATGTAAAAGACGGCCAAATATTCTTAGCGATTTGTGATGTCTAATTTTATTTGGATCGGGTAAAAACCGTTGGATCGTTTTTTTAGCCATTTAAAGCAACCATTTACTTCTGTGTGGATGAGTCTTGGGTTTGTTATCGGAGTTGTTGTTACCGTATTTTATTACCAAACCCTTGAATTTACAGTTATCACAATTTCAATCCTCATTGTGAGCACGTATTTTAAGCCGTTTTTAACTGTATTGTTAGGCTTTATTTGCGGTATTTGTTGTGTAGCGGCACATTTTATCTTGTTTTATTCATTTGAATTACCTAATCAGCACGAAAAATATGCTTATTCAGTCAATGTTGTTGTCGAAGAGGTTATTTCTTCAACCCCTCCACAATACGTAAAAGTGAAAATAACTCGTTTGGAAGATAGCGAATATAGTCAGTTTAGAGCACCTAATGCCTTATTAAGTATTAATTCAACACAACCTATTCAGCCAGGGGATGCTTTTACTGCTCAAGTTAGGTTAAAAAATTTTAGGGGGATTAAAAATTTTACTGTGTTCGACAGTCAACTCTATGCCTTTACACAAAAAATAGCGTTTAAAGGCACAGTATTAAATAAGCAGTTAGCGATTTACAACCGCCCACAAAATAATCATATTGTGGCTTACCGGACTTATGTCAAAAAGCTCGTAAGTAGTGCTGAGCTTAATTGGCTATATTACGTGCTCTTAACCGGAGACAAGTCGTTAATGACCTTTGAGCATAAACAATTAATGCAAAGTCTTGGGTTAAGTCATTTACTGGCTATTTCTGGATTGCATATCTCTTTGGTTTTCGGCTTTTGTTATTTTGCAGTGCGCTGTTTTCTTAAGTTGATTAAGCCTGAACTAAATCAATCATTAAATATTGCTATTTTTTATAGCGCTGCTGGCTTTGTTGCCGCTTTTATTTATGTTTACTTGAGTGATTTTATTATTTCGGCAACCCGCGCCTTAATTATGTTGGGTTGTTATTTGTTGCTTTATTATTTAGCGAAGCAAGCGCTTAGATGGCGAAGTATTTTATATGCGTTGGTTATTATTCTAGCGGTTAATCCATTTAGTTTGCTTAATCCTGGCCTGTATTTTTCCTTTTTAGCGGTATGTATTATTTTTATGGTTTTAAAACAGTTTCCGCTGCGAGGTCATTCATTGTTAGCCAATATTCGCACTCTTTTTATTATTCAACTGGGATTATTTATTGGCTTATTACCGCTGTCATTATACTTTTTTAATGGCGTGAGTTTAGCAGGTTTAGTTTTAAATCTTGTCGCTATTCCCATTTTATCTTTTGTATTAATGCCTGCTTTATTTTTAAGTGTGTTGCTGGGGTTATTAACCGACTGGCATGCGTTTATTGTGTTGTATGATTTTCCACTGACCTATATTTATCAAATGTTGCTGGCAATACCGCAGCACATACGTTGGCTTAATGTTGGTCAGGTAAGTATAACCACTGTGGTGCTGCTTTATAGTGTGGTTCCTTTACTTTATTTTATTGAGCTTCGCGTACTGGCGTGTATTCCGCTTTTGACTTTACTGTCTAATTATTATTTTACGCAATCTAGTCTTTGGCAGTTGAACGTATTTGATGTAGGCCATGGCCTTATGGTGCTGATAAAAAAAGATAAGCATGCGTTTATTTATGATTTTGGCCCGAGTTACTTTAATCGCTTTAGTCGTGTGCCTAGTGTATTACTACCCTATATTGACGCCCATAATCTAACGGTAAGTACCTCGATTGTCAGTCATCAAGATAACGATCATGCCGGAGGTGTTGCGCATTTTAAAGCAGCCGGTTATGCATGGAGTTTTGATTATTTTCATCCAAATGGTGTATATAACGACTGTATAGCAACAACACGCGATTTTAATGGATTGAGTATTCAAACTTTTGCTAAAGAGGAATTTAATAATAGTAATGATAATTCCTGTATCGTTAAAATCTCAGCTGCAAACTA